>JBEICB010000402.1:0-2219 GCA_040373655.1 Pirellula sp.
CATTTCCCAGCAATTGATCAGCTAAGAGCGATCGCAATGTGTTTTCGTTCCAGCGATGGATATTGATCCATGCAACAAAGGTCCTGTTGCGAGAGGATAGCGGCCAATGAATGGGACGGTTTTCGTACATCGCTTTGTGTATATCGCCGAAAAAATCAAGTCGCAACCAAGTCCGCAAATCGCGTTTCGCAGCGATGCTATGCCCAAACTGGCTCCAAGCCGAACGTAACGGCGAGGCTGCCGCGTGTGCCAAGCCATCGCGGTCATCGTTTTGATCTAAGGAGCCATCGAGGAATAGAATGCCATTGGGTAGAGCCGCCTCGACCAGTTCCGAATTCGGTTCCAAAGTCCCCTGACCATCAGGACCAAACCGGCCTAGTGCTACCCCAATCGCAAAGCTCAAGTGGTCAGTGGGTGGTTCTGCATCTAACTCTTCTACATACTCCGGAAGCTTTTCATTCTCAGCCCTATCAACCGCCAGTTGTGCCCATTCTTGGGCTTGACGCCATGACGAGGGGCCAGGACTTCTGAACTCGACGGAGGGCTCGCGATGTGACTCATGTCGCGAAAAGGAAATGTTTAGTGTTGAAACTATTTCTTCATCATTAGCCATCGGAACAATTGGCAGGCGATTTATATCACCAACTTCGAAATTAACAGATGGATTAAGATCGGTGAGGATAGTTCTCGCTAAAGTCGAATTAAATACACAAATTAGTTGATCAATAGAATCAGGGAAAACCGACGAACCAGCATTGCAAAAGATGCTGGGGAATCTATGACCTCGTGCTCTGAAAGTTGAACCGATTACAGTAAATACTATACCTTTACGAAAGTAGAAATCTCGTCCTTGAAATCGGGTGCCTTTTCCCATCTCCTCCATAACGCCATAACTCAAGCCGCCTTCCTGCCAGTATATAATGTCGACCAGAGGCTCAATCCATGCACGCCCCTTTCCACCTTTTATTGCTGGAACCCAATTTTTTATTGACGAAACTTCCCAAGGTTTAAACGTAAATCTCTGGTCGTCACCAGTACAAATACCCTTCCTTGCCGGTGAAATATCCCCGATCAACTGGTTAGTTTTATAAAGCCGCAACCTATCTTCAGACCACCAGTACACGAGAGGCCACTCTGGAACGACATTCAACGCTGCTGGATCAAAGTCGTAACGACCAGTTTGGCAGAGCAATCCAGCGATTTTTCTCTCGAGTTCCTCTTTAGTTCTCACTCGTTCTTGTGTGGGCGTAGGTGCAACAGCGCATGCATCGGACACCATTCTTTGCTTAAATATAACGGATAGAGCGACTGGGTTATCTCGCATCTCGGCAAATCCACCCCAGGAAATGTCTCCGATTGTCCGGATCGTCATAGACGTGAGCAGGAACTCCCGCAATTCTGCAAACTGCTTGATAAACATCCAGTTACGCATGGTCACCATTGCCGTAAGACCACAGCTTTTTACAAGTTGTAATCCTCTCTGTAGGAACGCAGCGTAGAGGTCTGCTTTCCCAAGAGCATAATGTTCTTCGATGTATCTTGTGATCGCTAGTTTACCTGTACCTTGGTACGGCGGATTTGCGACGACGATGTCGTAACTTTCTTGCTTTACCATTCGCATGAATCGGACACCAGCAGCAAGTTGTTTGCCTCGAGTACGTAATCCAAGGTCTTCGCCACTGGTATGTGACTGGAGAAAGCGTTCAAGCCCCCCTAGCAAACTCTGCCGCGTCGCCAAGGCGTCAAAATCAATGGTTTGCTGATTCTCGATCGGCGTTCCAAATAGATCGCGTGTGTATTGAACGGGGCGAGTTGCAATCGCTGTTTCATGCTTCGTAACGGCTTCATCGACAGCCTTGTCAATTTGCAACAGCGATCCTAGGTGATCCGCTCCTCGAAGCGCCTGCACGATCGTGTCGGTTAGCTTACCCGGCATCCCGGTTTCTTTCTCAACGACGGTCCGCAACTCGACGAGAGCAGAGTCATTGTCGGGTAAACTCGCCAACTGAAGATTGGACGCGACTAGGTTCAGGTACCGTGGATGTGCGTCCGGGCAGGTCGACTGAGCTTTGAGCCAGAGTGCTGCCGCTGCGATTTGTACGGCTCTGGCATCCAGGTCGATGCCATGCAAATTGTTTTCAAGAATCGATTCGACGATTGCTTTGTCTGACCAACGCGATTCACCTTGTTCCCCGCGATGTAGTGATTCTTCTTTGTAG
>JBEICB010000407.1:0-2170 GCA_040373655.1 Pirellula sp.
GAGATCGACACCGAATCGATCGATGGGCTTCATACCCAGAGTGGAATGGATGGTCGCGTTGTAGTCCTGTTCGACCCAATCGGTGAACTGCCGATTGAGCGATTGAAGCGAACTGAGATCAAGATTGCGAATGAGGAACTGGTCGCGAACTCGCCGAAAGAAGCGTTCTATCTTTCCCTTGGCAGACGCGTCTCGAACGGCCGTGTGACGCAGAATACAACCCACTCGAGCACAGATGAGCGTAATTTCTTGTGAGCAGTAGATGGAACCGTTGTCGACAAGCAATTGCTCGGGCAATCCACGTTTGTAGAAAGCGCTACGCAGAGCTCGAATCATCGTATCGGTATTCTCGTCCAGGAAAAATTCGCCATGACACAAGACTCGGCTAGCATCATCGATAAAAGCGATCAGCTTGGTCTGCTTGCCACCAATGTGAGGGCCGAACATCGTGTCGGCCTGCCAAAGCTGGTTGGCGTACTGCATGCTGAAGGCCAGTCGACGCTTGTTGCTTTCGCTTGGATCTGGTTTGAGCAACTCGTACTTTTCGACCATTCGGCTGAACGTATTGCGTGCGATCTGATTTGCTTGTAGCAAGCCTTTTTCGATGCAGAATCGGTAGATAGCGGTCTTATTGGGGGGCCAAGTGTGGTTTTTGTTTTTATCCGGCTCTTTTTGGTGAAAGTGAGGCAATGCTTGGTTGATGGCTTCGAGGACGTCCTCGGGAGTTATTTTGCGAGGTTTTCCTTTGTCAGCCCGAGGCGAAGCGTCCATTCCAGTAATGCCGTAATTTTTGTAACGGTAGTACCAGGTCTGAATGGTCCGCCAAGTGAATCGATATTGGTTCCCCTCCTCGTCGAGGAAGGTCATCTCGGCAACGCTGCGGACCCTCTGGTCTCGCGTTCTGCCTGGCGCGATATCGATCGCACCGAGGACTTTCATTTTGAGATAGATCGACGGATTCTTCACTGCCATTGCTCCTTGTTGTTGTGGGCCGAATAGTGCTCGTGTTTTGATAGGGGCGAAACGATCCTGCAGAAATCTAAATCCGTTTTCACGTAGGTCCATCGCCGAGTTGTGTTGTTGACACTCGTGCGTTTTTGGATACCGAATGGTTGCGATTGCAATTCGGCCACGCAGACTCTTATCAGCTCCTTCAAAGCGACCAACGATGCCGTTTTGAGATACAGGATTGGAGTCAATTGGTGACGAACTTGCCGTCGGCGCAGGCTCTCGCACAGTTCACTTAGCGGCGGCACAGGTGATGAAGGACGTTAGGCGTCAGATGAAGAATGTTTGCAACGTTGCGGCGAATGCAGCAATGGGGGATAGCGTATGCTCGCGAAAGGCTTTTGCGAGATGAGCCAAAGTAAGATGTGCAGGCGAGTTGGACTCGATTCGCGGTGGCTCGCACAAGGCGTTGAGAGCCGTTCGGATGGCGACTTGAGCACCGAGGAATCGTCGCCAGATGCGATAGGCAGTTGAGTCACCCAAAGAGCACTTCAGCAAGCGAAAGGCTTGAATTTTGTTACCTGAGTCTGCTGCGTTGGAGAGAAACTGCCAAAGGCTATCGGCACAGAGGAACAAGTGTTTGATTCTATTAGCGGTCCAGAGGCTGAAGGTTCTTCCGCATCCGATAGCAAGATGTCGGTTGGAGCAGAAGACACGAACGGCGCGCGCAGCACGCACGGTATCACCTAGCTTATTGGGGACGAATCCAATGAGCGAACCATGCTTGATAAGGAAACCAGTTTTTTTGCAATGTGGGCAAGGGGTGATTTTGAGTTTTGCAAGAAATGCTTCGACATCAGTCTTGCAAGCGTAGATCTGGCTACACACGGCAGATCCTTTCGATCGGTTTTGAAATCTCCATCCCAAGGATAAGAGTTTCGCAATCGGAAATCCGCAGAGTCGTAGAAACGGTCTCAAAAAAGGGCGGGGTAAAGGCGGGGTACAATGTTTGGAGAAGATGGACGGGCTGCGGAGGCGGGATGCTGGCTGGCCGAATTGACGCTGTAAAAAACGCTTCGAACTACGATAACAATTCGGATCAAAACCAGCGGGTTATGCGACCACAACGCGGCCCGGAACACGTCAGTGGACGACGACATCCAATGATCCATAGCCTGGGCGAATCGTGCCGTCCCAACCTCCCATGGTCGCGCGCAATCTC
>JBEICB010000018.1:0-39870 GCA_040373655.1 Pirellula sp.
ACAAAAGGTACGGTGACGAACATGGTTGCGAGAACAACTCCTGGGACTGCGAAAATCACTGGGAAGCCGATCGATCGCAGCGACTCGCCAAACCAACCTTGAACTCCGTAAACCAGGATCAGCATCAAGCCGGCGATAATTGGGGAGATCGCAAAAGGTAAATCGAGAATCGACACTAAGAGAGCTTTGCCTCGAAACTGGTACTTGGCGGTAGCCCAAGCGGCTGCGATTCCAAAGAGCGTGTTGACCGGAACGGCGATCGCAGCAGCTAAGATACTTAAGAGAATAGCGCTTTGAGCATTGCGATTGGAGAGGGCAGCAATGTAAGTTGTCCATCCCTTGCGGAGAGCTTCGTAGAAGATAACACCGAGTGGCATGATCAAAAGCAGTCCCATGAAAGCAATCGTGAGGCTGATCAATAGCCAACGGACCCACGCCGGGTCATCCGTGCAGTGCAAGGGTGTAACAGATTTGGATTTCCGGGGCTGGCTACTGACTGGTGTGGTTTCGGTTAAAGACATAATTGCTTAGATCCTTCCTGTTCTGCGCGAGACGACCCACTGCAGACCTTGGATCAAGAGCAACAGGGCGAGCGTTGAAGCGAGCATTACGATGGCGATAGCAGAAGCGCCTGCGACGTCGTTTTCGTCCAGCCGATTGACAATGAGGAGCGATGCGATCTCCGTTTTCAATGGCAGATTTCCTGCGATAAAGATGACGCTTCCGTATTCCCCAAGAGCGCGAGCTAGAGCAAGAGTGAAGCCTGTTAGGGCTGAGGGAAGCAAGCTCGGGAAGGTGACTCGAAAAAAGGTTTGCAAACGGTTGGCTCCGAGAATCGCCGCAGCGTGTTCTGCTTCCGAATCCAAATCTTCGATGGCAGGTTGCATTGTTCTTACGACGAAGGGGAATCCAATAAAGATCAGAGCGATCACAACACCCAGGGGACTGATTGCGGTCTTGATGCCCAAGGGAAGCAGTTGTTTTCCGATCAAACCTGTAGGCGCGTAGACTGCCATCAATGCAATTCCTGAAACCGCTGTAGGCATGGCGAAGGGCAAGTCGACGAGTGCATCGAGAAGTTTTCGACCTGCGAATCGGTATCGCACGAGGGTCCAAGCTACGATGGACCCAAAGATAAGATTGATCAGGGCTGCCACTAACGATGCACCAAAGGTTAACCGTAATGCGGCTTGAACCCGCGGAGATGCCAGTGTTGCCCAAAGCTCACCGGAAGCGATGGTTGAGGCTTTGACTAAGAGCGCAGCAATTGGGATGACAATCATCACAAGGATGTAGGCCAAAGTGATGCCAAAAGGTAGGCCGAATCCCGGTAGTCGGACAGGCTTTCTCGTTGAAGACTGGAAAAGCATAAATACCCGTGTTTGTTATTGTCGTCTCAGAAGGACCGCATCTGCTAGCCGATCCTATTTCGTTAGTAACAAGCCCTACTTCGATTCGCTGGAGTAGACTTGATCGAATACACCGGTGCGCTCTTTGAAGTGGAACTCTTGGGCTTCCTTCCAGTCGGCAACGATATCGGTCAACTCAAAAAGCTTTACGTCCGCGAATGAACTCAATGCTTCGGCAGGAATTCCGTCTCGAACACGAGGCCGATAGTAGTGTTTGGCCGCGATCTTTTGACCTACTTCCGAGTATAGGTATTCCAGATAAGCTTTTGCTAAGTCTTCTGTACCGTGTGATTTTGCGTTGCGATCTACCACGGCCACGGGAGGTTCAGCGAGAATACTTAAACTTGGGACAATAAGCTCGACTTGATCGGTTCCTAGTTCCCGCATAGCGAGAAAGGCTTCGTTTTCCCAAGTGATCAGCACATCGCCGATGGAACGCTGCAGGAAGGTGTTGGTGGCTGCGCGAGCGGAGGTGTCGAGAATTGGAACGTTTTTATAGAGCTTGGAGATAAACTGTTTTGCTGCTTCTTCGGCTGCTTGTTTCTTGTCTGCGGTTGTTGCTGTTCGGAATTCTTTGAGCAACTTGAGTTCAGTGTCGCCTGACGTGGTAACACCACCATTGAGGTCGCGCTGAAGTGCGTAACCCCAGGCGGCCAAGTAGTTCCAGCGAGCTCCTCCGCCGGTCTTCGGATTTGGTGTGATCACTTCGACGCCTTCGCGTATCAAGTCATCCCAGTCTTTGATGTTCTTGGGATTCCCTTTGCGGACAAGAAAGACGATGGTAGAAGTGTAGGGAGAACTGTTGTTCGGCAGTCGTTTTTGCCAGTCTTTTGGTAGCGCCTCGGCTTTTTCTGCGATTGCGTCGATATCGCCCGAGAGGGCAAGAGAAACCACATCAGCGTCGAGGCCTTCGATCACCGCACGCGACTGCTTGCCTGAGCCGCCGTGCGACTGAGCTATCTCGACTTTTTCCCCTTGTTTTTCCAACCAATACGCCGCGAAGGCTTCGTTGAATTCCGCATAAAGTTCGCGGGTCGGATCGTATGAGACGTTAGTCAAATGACGAGTTTTTGCCGACGAAAGATCGGTTCTTGCTGCCGCTTGGCCACCGCTACCGTTGTTTTCCGATCGGTTGCCCTGAGATAGTGAGTCATCTCCAGTTCCGCAGCCGGTGGCAAGTCCTAGTACAGCGAGAAAACCAAGGGTGAGGCTTCGAGCCACGTCGGCAGAGCGAGGCAAGGCGGGGCGAGGCATAAAGAAAAAGTGCGATGGCATAGAACGTCTCTAGCGGACAGGGATTCGATATCAATCACGGAATCGCTCGATCAACAAGCTGCCGATCGAGGGGAGCAACGGAGACTGATAAGACTCGATCGCAGGGACAGCAGCCCCCGTTTCCATCACGACATGCACACCTCGTCAGAGCGAGAACTACTACAATAGTGCAAACAGTGAGCCATTCGAATAAAAAATACTTCCTGAAGCTAGAATTGTATTGCCGTTTGTTCTGATTGCCAAAAAATGGATGATTGCTTCAAAAAAAACGAGATGCACCAGGGGACAGTCCCTGAACCGCTCGCGGATAACCCCCTTTTAGGTGGGTTGATAGCACTTCCGTGGCATGTCCTGGATAGGCCGTTGTATTTAATAGCTCCGTTTTATTTGATGGATGTGGTTTTTGGAAGTGTTTTGCCGTGATATTTGACGGTATTGCGCTGATGGGTTAGTCTACCTGCTGCGGGGTGTGGAAGGTCTCAGAATGAAGGTCTCAGAATTGCGTGTCCCAGCCGATAGCGTTGTTGCCAGATTGCGTTGTTGCCAGATTGCGTTGTTGAGAGTCTCCGTGTGAAAAAGTCAAGTTTCGGTTCTTAGGTCCAGGGTTTTCCGTTCTGTATGCCTCACTCAGCAAAACCACCATCTTCCGATGTAAACGGCTCTGCTTCTGGACCCAGCGGAGAGCATCTCGTCGGCTCCCTGTGGCAGCTTGCTGTTGCAAGGCATTCCGGCTACACCCTCGCAATTGAGGCCTTCTCTCGTTTGGTTTCAGTCTTGCCTCTGCGGAGTTTTGCGGTGCTGTTGCTTGATCCGACCCCACGAGCAGTTACCGCTCAGGAACTTGGTTCTGCAGTGCCCGAATTGGGGAGCCCCTTTCAGAGTGGCAAGCTACAGCAACTTTTTCTGCTTCGTACACATTTCGCGCCACATACCAAGGTCGAAACGCGCGAGTGCTCCGATGCGCACTGGATGGACTTGATCGAATGGGCGGACACAGGAAACCCACTGATTCAACCTAGCCCCAAGAGAACAGGTAAGCTCGCTTGGATCGCTCCAGAGGAAACCGCAGGTAGCTTAGTTGCTATTCCGTTGCGATCGGCAGCTTTGGGGGAAGTGGATTCTAAGAGCAACGAGGTTCCTGGAATTCGAACGCGTGGAATTGCTGTGCTTGAGATTGAGTTAGGTCGTTCCTTGCCAACAGCACTTCTGCCATTGCTTCCAGAAATCGGTCCGCCATTAGCTTGGATGCTTCAGAATACTTGGGCGATTCCTCCTGGGGAGTCCGTTGACGCATTGGTTGCGCAGAAGCCTCCTGATGCGACTAAGGATCGCGTCCAGGACGCGTCCGAGGAAACGGTCGAAGATCGTAAAACGATGCGAGCCTTGGTCGTGGGTGCTGACGAGGGTTTGAAAGCGGTGATGGAGCGAGTGGCGCTTGTTGCTCCATCCGAGTTGCCGATATTGATCTTGGGAGATACCGGAACCGGTAAAGAAGTAATCGCGAGAGCGATTCACGCGCGATCTCCACGTTCGAAGCAACCGTTCTTGCGAGTGAACTGCGGCGCAATTCCTCCAGATTTGATCGACTCACAACTCTTCGGTCACGAACGCGGTAGTTTCACCGGGGCTTTGGATCAGCGCAAGGGTTGGTTTGAGCGAGCCAACGGCGGAACTTTGTTTCTTGATGAGATTGGCGAGTTACCACTCGCGGCGCAGGTGCGCTTATTGCGTGTGCTTCAGGAACATCAGATCGAGCGAGTCGGAGGTCAGCAAACCATGGACGTAGACGTTCGAATTGTCGCCGCGACCCACCGAGATTTGGCAACTATGGTTCATGATCGGACCTTTCGCGAAGACCTTTGGTATCGGATCAATCTCTTCCCGATTCTTTTGCCGCGACTCTGTGAACGACTTTCCGATATTCCCGCACTCGCAAAGCACTTTGCAAAAAAGGCCGCAAACAATTTTGGAGTTCCTTACGCAGAACCTACCGAAGAAGATCTTCTGCGACTTCAAAGTTACCCTTGGCCCGGAAACGTTCGTGAATTGCAAGCGGTCATTGATCGCGCAGTGATTCTAGGGCGTGGACATCATTTGGATATCGCTACAGCATTGGGATCCGGCTTCATGTTGCAGCCACCCACATCTTCTCTCGTCGAATCAACTGGACCTAAATCACCTACTGCCACTCTAGCCACAAATGATATGTCTTGTTTGAGTTTGAACGATATGATTAAACAGCACATTGAAAGAGCTTTAGTGCTAGCCCAAGGCAAAATCGAAGGTGTCGGAGGTGCTGCGGAACTACTCGAAGTCAATCCTCATACCTTGCGAGCCAAGATGCGAAAACTAGGTATCGAGTGGTCGCAGTTTCGTACGCGCTGAAACGCATAAATCCCAAGTCATCGATCGATAGTTCCAGTACCGGTTCTGTTTAGAGGAATCGTGGCACATCGTGTCTTGCACTCCTTTAGTATTCCACTCCAAAAAAACATGGCGGTCCAGGAATTATTGTGTCTTGGTATGGAGTATATTGGGTACTAGCGCTTTGATGCTGAGTACGAGGAATTCAGGTGCTTGCCGATCAAATTACTCGAAGCACGAAAACAGAAAAAAGAGAAATAGAAAATGCCACGCGCAACCAACGTTCTTGGTACCGAGTTACAACCTTGCTCATTCGACCCGATGACAGGATTTTTTCGGGATGGATGTTGCAACTCGGGAGCAGACGACATCGGGTTGCATTTGGTCTGCGCCAAAATGACGGAAGAGTTTCTTGTGTTTTCGCGTCAGCGGGGAAATGACTTGAGTACACCGGTCCCTATTTATCATTTTCCTGGATTGAAGCCAGGTGATCAGTGGTGTTTATGCGTTTTGCGTTGGAAGGAGGCTTTTCAAGCGGGCGTTGCACCACCTGTTGTTTTAGAAGCTACGCATATTTCAACGCTAGAGTTCGTCGATTTAGAGGATCTTGAATCGCATCGCTTCGAATAGTCGTAGAACCGGCGAGCGGTAATCAATAGGACTACCTTTCTGTGCGTCTAGCTGTGAATCTCAAGAGCCATGGTTTTAGAATTGGCATCTCTTAAGCGAACAGCGATTCGATGATTCTGCCTTTGCTCCAAGCCATCGGCCGTCCGATCGGTGTCAGCGATTCAACTGCAGGGTCTATCCCGAAGCCGTGTAACAACGTCGCGTGTAAATCTTCGATTCCCACGGGGTCTTGGATGCCTTCAAGCGGGTCTTCTCCATCTTCAATTACTTCATGTGTAGTGGCACCGTGAACAAAGCCACGTCGGAATGGTCCACCGAACAGTGCGGTGCTAAAACCATTGGGCCAATGATCGCGCCCATCGGCAACATTGATTTTCGGAGTGCGTCCGAACTCACCGCCACAAACGACGACGGTCGAGTCAAGAAGTTCCCGGGCTTCAAGCAATCGGATCAGCGCATGCAATGCGGAATCGAGAATTTTACAACGCCCCGATTGCAAAGTGTGATTTTCAACGTGTGTATCCCATCCACTGAGTTCGACTTCAACACATGTTACCCCTTGCTCCACCAAACGTACGGCGGCTAAGCATCCTCGACCAAAAGGAGTATCGCCAAAACTCTCTCGGGTGCTGCGGTCTTCGCGTTCGATTTCGAAAGCTTGGATCTGTTCGCTTGACATCATCTGCAGCGCCCGCTGCGTGGAGATGGAGTGAAGAGTTTTGTTGCTGTCGATGTCTTTGCGTCTCCCGCGACGAAATTGTTTTTCAAGGACTTCGAGGTCAGCGATTCGTTGTTGGAATTGTTGGTCTGCCACCGGGCTCTTGAGATTGGGCAATGGGTTTTGGGGATCTCCGAGTTGAAATGCATCCCATTGACTGCCAAGGTATCCGCCGCGAGCTGGCCATTCTCCTGAGAGAATAGAGACATGTTTCGGTATTTCCAGATTTGTTTTGGATTGATGGCAGAGAATAGAACCGATGGCGGGATGGATGAGGGTCGGATCGGGACGCCACCCCGTCTTCATGTTGTAGGATGCACGTTCGTGATCCCCTTCTTTCGAGGTCATCGAACGAATGAGTGTGGCTTGATGCATCACTTCAGCGGTTTGCGGAAGCGAATCGGCAATTTGTAAATCTGCTAAAGAAGTTCGAATTGCTCGCGTGGGACCACCGATAGGTGAGTTGGGATGGGGATCAAATGTATCGAGTTGGCTTGGTCCACCTTGCATCCATAACAAGATCATCGCTTTGGGCTGATTTTTTTTCCGGCGTGGGGCGTTGGGTTCGTTCGCTCTTGCGATGGATTCGGCGATTGTGGTCCAAGAAGAAAGAGAGCTTGTAGCGAGCGCACCCGAGCCAAGAGTTGCAGCAGATTTGAGCAATGAACGGCGAGTGCGTTGGCTTTGGTTGAGCCAGCGGCGATACGAATCGCAAGCTGCGGTCATGTGTTGCTCAGACGAGACCCGAGAGTTTTGCGTTGCTGGGTTGGGATTCATGTTCAATTCGAAGGGAATAGGTTCGCGTGCCTCGCGATCACTTTCTCGCGGTCACTTTCTCGAGGCTTCTAGTTTATGTTCGAGTCTAGTGGATCTGCTAGCGATTCTATACTACATACACTGGATAGCGAGTCTTACTGTAGGACTCGAAAAGCGAATGCGTTGGTTAGGTTTAGTAGGGCTATCGGAAGCATTCGCTCACCAGATGAAAATCTTTACAAAAACTTTGCCAGAGGGCCTCCTCGGCTGGCTAGCGCGTCGATTTTCTTGGTTACTTCGGCGTTTTCTATTAGAGGGGGAGCATGATGGGGCTTGGTGCGTGCATCGATGACGATAGGCCCGGTGCAGCTCCAGTGTTTGTGTTCGATTCGTTCACCGACTCCTCGCAGGTCGATCGATGGGTTGGAGCGGGTGAAGGTAACCCAAGCCCAGTTCTCGACGGATCGGCTTGTGAAGTGAGCATCATCTGTGATGACGACGAGCGCGATTTCAGGGTTGCTCGTGTTTCTGTCGTTATTAGGTGGGTGTTGGTTCCATCGATGAAGGATCGTATCGAGATCGGCTTTGGATTCGACCGCGAGGACGCCAGGGAAACAAATTTTTGGATTGGATAGAAGATCGGGAAGGTGGAAGTCTGTTGGTAGGGATTTCGCAAGTTCGCGTCGTTTATCGCCGCTGATTGCCGTAACTAGCTTGGAGCCCTGGTTCCATCCTTCACCCGAGTAGTCGAGGGTGTCGATGGTCGTTTTGGTTTGGAAGTGTAGAGAGCTGGAGAAATCGAGTCGTTCGAGCACCCAAGTGAAGAACGACTGCAAGTCATGCAAATTTGGATGTTTGGGATCATTTCCGTCGATGATGAACAGGTACTTTGCCAAAGACATCTGTCCTTGACCGAGGATGGCATTGGATTGTGTAAGGAGTTCTTGTGGTCGGTTTGGTTTTTTGTAAGGGGTATAGCGTTCTGAGCCTATGGCGAGCAGAAGTGGGTGAACACCTGCGACATCAACCGCACGGACTTCGCGGACACCGGGAAGAACGGTTGGGATGATAGGGCCGGTCAATTCGTGGATCAGTTCGCCGAAGGTTGTATCTTCTTGGGGTGGTCGCCCGACGACGGTGAAGGGCCAAATAGCTCCGGGTCGGTGGCTAACACTGGTCACATGCATGAAAGGGAATGGATGAGTTTTTGCGTAGTAACCGAGGTGGTCACCAAAGGGACCTTCGGGTTTCAGAGAGGTCGGATCGATAACGCCGCTGATAGCGAAGTCGGCATCGGCGTAGATGGGGGCGGGTGCGGTGACCATAGGGATTCGGCCTCCGGCTAACGCGCCGGCAAAAGTCAGTTCACCGACTCCTTCGGGCAGTGGCATCACAGCAGCGAGGGACATTGCAGGGTTGCCGCCGACGGTGATGGTTACGGGGAAGGGTGTACCTGCTGCGAGGGCTTGTTGGTGATGCACACCAATTCCTCGGTGCAGTTGATAGTGCAGACCAATTTCGCGATCGGTTTGGTATTCGTTGCCTGAGAGTTGGATGCGGTACATACCGAGATTGCATCGGGTCAGATCGCGTCGTGGTTGCAGTTGAGAGGATGGATTGGTTGAAGGGAGTGGAGGTAAGCTGAGGACTTGGGGGAGAGTAACGAATGGTCCACCGTCATCGGGCCAGGAGATAAGTTTGGGAAGGTCGCTGATGCGGCATGGGTTTGCCATAACGGGACCGGTTCGAACGGGCTTGGGAAGCATGGTCCAAGCGGTCCAGGGGGCGGATAGGTAGCGGGTTGGTTTTCGGAAGAATGCGGTTGGATCGATTTTCAATTCGATGGCTCTTCGGACGCGATCGATTGTATCGCGAAAGAGGTATCGAGCTTGGTCGAGCGAGCCGAAGAGGTTGCTCGCCATGGGGAACACAGTTTGTGTTGGTCTTGTGAACAGAAGTGCGGGGCCGCCACGAGCGTAGACTCTACGCTGGATCTCTGGGATTTCCAGATTCGGTGAGAGGGGTTCGTCGACTTCGATGAGTCGACCGCCTTTGCGCAGATCATCAACGACATCACGGGTGGATCGATGGCGCATGGCAGTTTAGTTGGAGACCAATAAAGAAACGGGAGGCACTTTCATGCCTACCCGTACTATATTTTGCAAGGTAACTTTGAATTGCAGCGCGAGGCTAAGCGGCGACGATATCGCGCATCTTCGGCTCGAGGTAGGTCACGGTCGAGGCCATGGAAGCGAGATTGCCGTAGTCTTCTTCAGGAATCTGAACGCGGTGGCGTTTACGGAGTTCCATCACGATATCCAAGAAGTCCATGCTATCGAGCTCGAGTTGCTCACGAAACGACTTGCTGTCCTCAAGACCGGAGAGATCTTCATCGGGAGCGATGTCGCTCAAAATATCGAGGATCTCATTCCGGATTTCTGCTGCTGTCATGGATAACGTCACTCCGAGGGAAAAACGACGAAGGCGTTGCTTGGGGGATCAGGTGAACCGTCTGACGAGCAGGACGGAGTTGATCCCTAGCATGCCGAATGAATTATTGAGAATGTAGTCGACGCTGCCGAGCTCTTGGGGTTGGTTGATGACCAGTCCATCGAGCGCGCACTGCTCGTCTAAATTGTCCACATTTATGGTAGCATGGCAAACCCTGTCCTCAAAACTGGGCAAATTCCCTGCTAATTCCAAGGCTCCAGCAGCACCCATGGTGTGACCGATGAAACTTTTCGTGTTGTTGAAACGGGTTTTTCCGCTTCCGGACGGCCCGTTGAAGACTTGCCGTAGTGCGTCGGTTTCTTGATTGTCGCCGCTGGTTGTGCCGGTGGCGTGGGTGCTGACGATGTCGATTTGTTCGGGGGAGACTCCCCCGCGTTGCAGGGCCATCCTCACGCATTGGGCTTGGCGTTCCGGGTTGGGGAGAACGAAGTCGGTCGCATCGGTGTTGATGGCATAGGAGACGATTTCGGCCAAGATTTTGGCGGATCGGGCTTTGGCGTCGGAAAGTCGCTCAAGGATGTACAGGCAACCACCTTCTGCGACCACGATACCGTTTCTATCTTTGTCGAACGGGCGAGAGGCTTTTGTCGGATCGGTGTTGCTCGCCAGAGCGCCTTGGGATTTGAAGGACGCGAAAATACCGAAGGTGTGAATACTTTCGGAGACACCACCTGCGATCGCTAGGTCGCATTCGTGGAGTCGCAGCATTTGAACACCTTGGATGATCCCTGCATTTCCTGCAGCGCAGGCGGCGCCGATGGTGTAGTGCGGCCCTGTGATTCCCATATTTAGTGCGATTTCGCCGGCGGGGTTATTGGCAACCGTACGCGGGTTATGGTGATGGGACCAGACGGTCGTATCGTAGTTGAATTGCGAAATCGAGTAGATTTCGTTTTCGGTTTCCACGTTTCCGTGTTCGGTAATACCGATGTAGATTCCCACGCGAGATTTGTCGACGTTTTCCCAATCGATACCGCTGCGGCTAATTGCTTCTCGGGCCGACCAGATCCCGATCGTTCCTGCACGTGTTCCGCGCCGCATGTCCCGTTTGCTTTGGTATTTGACCGCTTCGAATTCGCATACGCCGGCATGGGTATCACCGACGTAGCGGATGTTGTAGTTACGGACACCACTGCGACCTGCCAAAAGCGCCGCGCGATAGTCTTCGAGATTGTTCCCGTTCGGGCTCGTCAAACCCACGGCGGTCATCACAATCCGCTGATCGTCTGGCAATTGGGAGGTTCGATCGGAAAACTGCTTGCTCATCGCTTCGTTCAATTCGAATAGGAGGGATCGACCGTCGTTCGGGCCGCCGGCGTTTACGGTCAGAATTTTAGGGATTCAACCCGACTCGGTAAGGAGAAAAACCGCAATCGGGCCAGACTCGACCACATTCTCTTGCTGTTTGTCGACTGTCTTGGTGTAGTTTGTGGGCGGCCTAAAAGATGGATTGTTGTAAGAAATAGATCAGAATCCCGGCGAAATAGCCTGCGAAAGCCAGGGGAGTGATTTTCTTCATGTACCAAAAGAAATCGATTTTTTCGAGTCCCATCGCTGCCACCCCTGCCGCCGAACCGATGATCAAGCAGCTTCCACCCGTTCCGCCGCAATATGCTAGCAACATCCAAAACGGATCATTCAGGCCGTTGGTAGCCGAATACATTTCGATGCCTGCGGCGACCAGCGGGACGTTGTCGACGACGGCGGAGACCAATCCGATGATGACGGCGATCAGCGATTGATTCTTCAAAGTTGCTTCAAGGGTCTTTGCCAATTGGGTTAATACACCGATCGAACCGAGAGCACCGACGGCCAACAGGATCCCTAAGAAAAACAGAACGCTCGACATGTCGATGCGGCGGAGGGCTGCTAGGACTCCGGTGCTGCTCTTGGTTTTCTCGTCCATGGTGTGCGAGACGATTTCGGAAGCGAGCCACAGGGTACCCAAGCTCAGCATCATGCCCATGAAGGGTGGGAGATGGGTGTAGGTTTTAAAAATCGGAACACTTAGTAGTCCTGCGACGCCGAGGAAGAGAAAGAGTGCTTTGTGCCAAGTCTCAATGGAGCGTTCTTCGCGATCGGCATCGGCGTCTTGCGGTGCTTCTAGCTCCCCTTTCAGTCTTGTCGAAAGAATGAATAGAGGGACGAGCAAGCATGCGATACTGGCTAAGAACAGATCTCGCATGACTTCCCATTCACCGATCTTGTGTTTCATCCAGATCATGGTTGTGGTTACGTCTCCGATGACGGTCCAAGCTCCACCGGCATTTGCTGCGATGACAACAACACCCACGTAGAGCAATCTCAATTCACGGTCAGCGACAAGCTTTCGCAAGACCGAAATCATCACGATTGTGGTTGTCAGGTTATCGAGGACTGCCGAAAGGAAAAACGTGAAGATACCGATTACCCACAACAGGGTGACTTTGCTCTTTGAGCGTACGTACCGAGTGATGAGCGAGAAGCCTTCGTGGGCATCGACAAGTTCGACGATGGTCATCGCACCGATCAAGAAAAACAGAATGCCAGCGGTCTCAGAGAATAGGTGGCTTAATTGTCCATCAACCAGGAAGTGTAATTTCGGATCGATTCCCCCACCTTCATCGGTTGCACCTTGTAAGTTGTGCCAAGCGTCGTAGGCTTCTTGGGGCACCAACGTGTTGAAGTTGATTGCATACAAAGTCCAGCAAAGGACTCCTGTTAGGATTGCCGAGGCAGCCTTATTGATATGGAGTTGGTGTTCGAGTGCGATAGCGAGATAGCCAACGACGAAGATAAGGATAATCCAGGTTAACATTGAGAAAGAAGCCGTGTAGGAACTGGAGAAGGAAGTTGGAAAGAGATAGGGTTACGAGCTGAGCAGGGCGAGAAGTTGCTGAAGGTCGAATAGGGTAAGCTAGGTTGGTTTGGGTTTGGAATGGGCTATGCCTGAGCTCCATCTGGACGAACGATGTGAACAAGATCATACCATCCGAGCAAGCAGACTTCTGGGATATCCGCCCAATGGCTATTGGGTTCCCAGAGAGAATTTTTGCAATCGGGACAGCATGGGGTAGCGGGTTCGTTCCCTTGGGTGAACTTATGCTTCATACTTGGATCGGTCCAAACTGTTTCGCATTCGTCGCAGAGGATGGCACCGGTGAGTCGTCCGCGATGTTGGCAGATTCGCACGCGGCACAATCCGTCTCGGCAGACAGGACATTTTTTTACGTAGATAAGGAATGGTTTAGGCATCGAAGCTTTGGGTTAATAATCGGAGTTGAAGCTCGGGTGGTGGAAGCCTTCGTTTTGGGGAACGGTGCGACGGAGACTTGCGGGGAGTATTATTGAATTGGAAAAGCCGTGATGAGGTTTCGATCTCGCAGAACGATTCTCATCCGTTTAAGTTTAGGGTTTTTGCGACGTGCACCTTCGGTGCCACCAAGGTACCCGATCGGCTTGTCGAAGGGAGCTTCGAGAATCGTAGCGCCATCTTCCACTCGGCTTTTGGTTCCTTTGGCATGTCCTTTCGCGCGTTTATAAGCGTCGTCGATTGCGACAAGAAACGCCGCCATGTCGCCGTCGAAGACGCCGTGGCTACCGGGGCGATCGGGTTGGTCTTGCAAGTGTTTGGCGATATGGTCAAGGCGGTGTCCTTCTTCGCTTCCCGGGGCGTAGATCAGACCGGCAGGGGATTCGTATCGATCTCGGCCGACAGGTTTCAGAATGCGGTATTTTGCATCGTTCGCAACCGGATCTGGCTGATTAAAAAGGTCGGGTAGGGGTGCAGAAGCGTTACTCTTGTTGTTCGCGGATGTGCTTGCCGTTGACTTGGGAGTTGCCGTTGACTTGGGAGTTGCCGTTGAGTTGGGAGTTGCTGATGGCTTGGGAGTTGTCGTCGACTTAGTCAGGTCCGATTTCGGCGGAGTTGTTTTTGCTGATTCGTCGGGAAGTGTCTCTTGTTTCTTCGGAGTGGTTGCCTTTGAAGACTCTGTAGGACTGAGTGTCGGTTTAGAGGATGCTGTTTTTGTCGGTGACTTCGCCGGGGGTTCTTGGCCGAGCATTGCAGCGACGGAGGGAAGATTCCATCCGAACCAAGCGTTTAGGCGTGGCTGCATGACGAAGTAGAGCAATACGGCGGCGATGAGTGCGACGACATATTTTGCGGGGAGCAACCGCAGCACGTTTGCAATCTGTTCGGTCTCGTTATTGGAACGACGGGCCATAGCAGCAATCACCTTCGGATTTTCAGTCGCTCGGTCAGGGAAATCATAGGGGGAGTTTAGCCAATACGGACAGTTCGCCTTGATTCCTCTTCAGTGCCCATGCATTCACGACGAAAGCAGGATCGGCAACCTTGTATGATAAACGAACGGAATAAAGTTCGGAATGCTAACACATTGCGGCTTTCCTGTTTCAGTTGTTTGACCGGTTAGGTTGTTGTGATCTATTGAGTGTTGTGTTCTACTGATTTCTGAGGAGTTGTGCAGAAATCCGTGGTTTAAGTTGGGCTGATGAAAATCCGGCATCCAGAAATCGTGAATCTGATGACCCGTTTTGATGGTTTGTTTGCGGACCCCGTTGCGTTGGCACGGCAACTAAATAGAGACCGTATTCTAAGGGAGAAAACTGCCAATCATCGACCTTGGCGAGATAACCCATTCAGACCTGAGATGGGTTACGGCAGGCATCGAGGTCCGGCTCCCAAGTCGTGTTTTCCTGCATCGGTTCTCGCGGCGATACTGCCAAAGGAGAATCGCTGGGTTATCCCACTGACGCTCCGTCCGACCCATTTACCCGATCATGCGGGCCAAGTTTCTCTACCGGGTGGGAGACGTGAAGGACAAGAATCGGCTTGGCAAACGGCTTGTCGCGAAATGCGGGAAGAGTTGGGATTTCCGAGCGAGTCTTTGATTCGACTAGGGGAGTTACCTCGTTTGTATGTGTACGCGAGTCGTCATGATGTGACTCCCGTGGTTGCGATTGGAACGTCGTTTCCGGAACTTACCCCGTGTCCTGAAGAGGTTGCGCGAGTCCTATTGTTATCCATCGATGAACTACTTGAGTTAGTCCCTACAGAGCGGGAGATGACGCGAGGGGCGATGGTTTTTCGAGCTCCTGGATTTTGGGTCGATGGGCATTGGGTTTGGGGTGCAACGGCGATGATCCTCGGCGAACTACGCGATTGGCTTCTGCGGATCGAATCGTTGTAGGAGCTGATGGGTTGGGCGGTTTGATGTAGAGAACCCAGGTTCGCCAACCACCCGTAGCTGGCGCTAACTGGCTCAGAAAATCATCGTGACGCGCCTTGGAACGAATGTCGTACAACAGTGTTCGTGTTTTCTTGGTATATTCCTCGACTGATGCAATGCATACGAAGCTTAGTGAGTATTCATCGCGACCGGCTCATTTGAGAACAAACCTAACTTCATAAACAAACCCAAGTGATTTTATTCCATGGACGGCGATGATTTTGAATTCATAATCAAGAACCAATCGAGCACGGGGCTACAAGCAATCTTGGTTTACGATGGAGAAGAAGATCCCTTTGCGTTTTTCTTTGGGCATCGGCTGACCGAAGAAGGTTACTCTGGTTCTTTGGTCTTTTTAGATCCTGCGGAATCGTTACAAGAGATTCCGTGGGAACCGACGTTGCTCAACATAGCTGACATCCTCGATACGAACATGGGGATTCAGTTGTTGGATGCGGAAGTGATGTCGAGATTCGATCCAGCGCAGATCGAGCAGCCGTCGATGCGTCACAACCGTATCTCTCGGGCTTCGGTCGATTACGAAAGCTACGAGTTGCAGATTGAAGCGATAGCTACGGCGGATTTTGAGCGGGCCGAGCAGGCGGGTGAAAAGCCAGACGATGAAGCGTACTGGCCTGTGGCCAAGGTGGAGTGCATTATGGACAGCACTCCACCAGTTGCAGCGATTTTCATGCAAGACGCATCACTGTGCACTGACGAGCATACCCAAGACTTCGTTAATTGGCTTGGGCATGCCGTAAAGTGGCCAGAGGGAATTCGCGTTTCGATCTGCATGCCGGCCCAAAGTTTGGGTAGCGTGGAGATCGCCAGCAAAGAGGAAGGTAGCAAAGAGCAAGAAAGCGAATAGCTTCCGAGTTGCTCTATTGCACGATCCGCAATTGTTCGCCCAAAAGCGCCCAGACTTTGGGTGGTTGAGAACCGTTGTTGTTGGCCGATCGCAGCAACGCGCGGGTAGCTTCGGTTCGGAAGCCTCGGCTTTGCAACCACTCAAGGACTTTGGTTTCGAGCAAATTGCCCAGCGTGCTTTCATGGATTGCACCACTGCCAGAGTGGATATCGATTTCATCCTCGGAGCCACCCAGGAGTTTGCCGAGGTCCAATCCGCTTGAGGCTTCGGGGCGATGTACGACACGGATTTTCTCCAAGCCGGATCCCTTTGCGACCATTGCAATAGCATCATCGAGTCCGCCGAGTTGATCGATCAAGCGATTCGATTTGGCTTGTTCGCCCGACCAAACACGGCCTCCCGCAAGGGACTTGAGCGTATCGACAGGAATGCTACGAGATTCGCTTGCGAGTTGCAAGAATTTGGAGTAGGTCTGATCGATGAAGGCTTGCATCATTTCGATATCGCTTTCGGACCAAGCGCGATTTAGAGCGTTGATTCCTGCGGCAGGGTCGAGGGTGATCGGTTCGATGTGAATCCCGGCGCGACGCATCAGAGCACCGCCGCTGAGCTTCATTGAGAAGACACCGATTGAACCGGTGATGGTTCCATGTTCGGCGAGGATCGGTCGGCCGATGCAAGTGATCCAATAGCCACCTGACGCGGCCATCTCACCCATCGAGAAGACCAGGGTCTTCTTTTTCGAGAGTGTGTCGAGGGCTTGGCGAATCGCTTCACTAGCCGTTGCGCTACCTCCAGGCGAATTGATTCGAACAACGACGCCTTTGATTCGATCATCTGCGGTCAAGTCTTCGATCAACTTCACAGTAGGTCCAGATACAATTGATCCTGGGCTGGCGTCTTTACCATCTTCGATGGCACCGCTCAAATGCAGGACGGCGATGGAATCTTCTTTGAGTTTAGAAGTTGTCTCTTTGGCGGGGGCCATGGCTTTGCCCATCAGTTCAAAGAAAGAAACGTCGCGTTTTGGTTTGGATTTAGGCGTCGTCCAGTCATAGTTTTCGCCGAGTCGGTCCATCACGGTTTTCTTGAGGGCACCATAGGGTACGAGTTGATCGACTAATCGATTGGCGAGGGCATCTGCAGGGAGAAGCATTCGTTTCTTCTGGAGTTCGCGGATAGTGCCGACAGGCAGGTTTCTACCTTTCGCGATACGGCTGAGTTGGGCACCGTTGATCGACTCCATCATTGCCAAATAATGTTCTTTCAAGTGTGTCGACATGGTCGCATTGAGATAAGGTTCAACAGCGCCTTTGAAATCCCCAGCACGAGTCACGGACGCTTGGATACCGAAGAGGTCCATTGCATCGCGGTAGAACATTGTCTCCATCGATGAAGATGGCATGTCGATGGTTCCCATATCCGCCATAAGGACTTCATCGCAAGCGGCGGCGATAGCAAGTTGGATGTTGCCAGCGTTTTCGAGCCAAGCGATACATTTCTTGCCATGGTCGCGAAGGTGTGCGATGCGGCGAGTGAGTTCATCGAGTTGGGGGGAGTTAAGTCCCAAGGAATTTGCGGAGAGATCGAAGACCACATGCGTTACGAGTTCTTCGTGGCTGACTTCGTCGAGATAATCGCAGAGACGATAGAAGCCTTTTGGTTTTCCGCCACCACCACCGAGCAACAATGCCGTTGGATCTAATCCTGAGCCACTGGGTAAGTCTTCGTAGGAGCCACTTAGAGCAAGTACACGAACTTGTTTTTTGGCTGGAGCCTTTGCGGTTTCCTTTTTCGCGACTGGTTTGGATTCAGCTGGTTTCTCTTCTGCTGGCTTAGCATCTGCTGGCTTAGCATCCGCTGGTTTGGTTTCGGCTATCGGGGCGGATTCCGCAGGGGGTTGAGCGGGAGTCGCCGGAGCTTGTGGCGCGGTGTCTTGAGCCATGCCGAAAGACGCGGTTGCCAGGCAGAAACTCAGCGAGCCGAGTTGAAGGAAGGGTTTCCAGTATTTCATACGAACGGACATGAAGTAGTACCTCTGGATAGAAAAGAACAAGAAGCTTGGTGGGTCCTTGTGGGTGAACCTTGGATAAAGTGAGAGGAACAGGGCAGAATTCATTGTGATTTGCGGTACACTAAACGCTACCGTCTTTGGGACGGAATTTGGCGAAACATGACCAATCAGCAATGAAAACCGACGGATGATTGTAGCGATTGATGGCCCAGCTGGGGCAGGAAAAAGCTCGGTGGCCAGGGCGTTAGCCGGGGTTCTCGGGTATGCCTTTCTCGATACCGGAGCGATGTACCGCTGTGTTACCTTAGCGTGTCTTCGGTCAGGGGTTTCGTTGGACGACCAAGAGAAATCGTTGCAGATTGCGAACGATTGCCAGATTGAGCTCAAAGGAGAGCAAGTTTGGCTCAATGGCGAGGACGTTTCCGCAACGATCCGTCAACCGGAGGTGTCGCAGGCGATCAAGCCGATTGCGTCGCATCCGGGGATTCGGGCGTTGATGGTCGAGCAGCAGCGACGGATCTGCGAACAAGGGGACTACGTCACCGAAGGGCGCGATCAGGGTACGGTCGCTTTTCCACAAGCTGAGTGCAAGATTTTTTTGACAGCCAGTCCGCAGGAGCGAGCGAAGCGTCGAGTCGAGCAATTGCATCGTTCCGGGGTTGTGGCGGATTTCGAATCGATTCTATCGCAACAGAACGAGCGAGACGCCAACGATGCGAATCGTGCAACGGGGCCTCTACGCGCGGCTACCGATGCAATCCTAGTTCACACTGATGGGATGACAGAGGATCAAGTCCTTGCGCAGTTGCTTGAGATTGTCAAAAGTAAAAGTAGGCTACAACCGTGAGTTTTCGGCTGAAGATCTAGCGGCAACTCATGGAGTCTATTTCAAAACTGCGTTTCTCTAACCAAATTGCAATCATCAACTGCGATTCATAATCAAGATGACAAAGTCGGAAACGGGCGTCCAACAATCGAAGAGTGGGAGAGCGGAGGCTAGGAAAAAGGAGAGCGTATTGAGGTTTCACGCGCGTCGACTTTTTTATCGAGCGTTAAGGGTTTTGGCGCGTATATTGACCGTTTTATGGTTTCGCATGCGAGTAGATGGCAGGCATCACCTACCGGTCGAGGGTGGGGCGATGTTGTTATCGACGCATCAATCGGTGTTGGATCCTGTGTTGGTGGGGCTTGCTTGCAACCGCAATTTAAATTTTCTCGCGCGGCACACCCTGTTTCGCAACCGCGCATTTGCTTTTTTGCTAAAGGTGCTTGATTCAATTGAAATCGATCGCGAGCGAGGTGGATTAAGTGGGCTGAAAGAAATGTTGTCGCGGCTCAAGCGGGGGGAATTGGTCTTGTTGTTTCCCGAGGGTACGCGGACGCTTGATGGGAGTATTTTGCCGATTAAGCCAGGGTTTATTCCTGTAGCGAAGCGATCGGAGGTTCCCTTGGTTCCTGTAGCAGTAGTGGGAGCATTTGAGTGCATGCCCAAGGGATCGAAGTGGATTTTTCCAAAGCCGATTGCGGTTGTGTTTGGCAAGCCGATTTCAGCGCAGGAGTATTTGCAGATGACCGATGAAGAGTTGCTAATGAGAGTAGAGAAGACCCTAAGTGATTTGAACCAGCATGGAAGAGATTTGATTGATCCGTCGATGCGATCCATAGGAGATGGTTCCCGCGCAACGCAACTTCAGACGGTGTAGAAGTGACTTGAAGGGGGAGAAAAGTCTCACTCTGTTCGCTTGAGATTGTCCAAGGACAGCATCAAGTATGTTACATTGCGTCTTCTCACATTTACCGAACCAGACAGATTGTGACTTGATGCAACATGACAAGCTATAGCACTCAACGAGGCAGCGCACGGATCGCGGTACGAACTAGATCGCTAGATGTTAGTAGCGTTCCACTGAGATTCCTTTTCTCCAGTTTCGTTGAGAGTGTCTGTATCTTTGGTTTGATTTGTGTCATTGGATGGATTGGTTCAGCGAACGGTAACGCACAAGAACCACCGTCCGATGCGGACTTGCGTTTTGAAGCTTCCGTGGGTGGGGGAGGATTGTCGCTTGAGTCTGCCGGTGTTGCAGCGCAGAGCACACTTGTGTCGGACGCATTGATCGTGATTCGATGCAACGTTCGCAATGGAGGGGATCAGCCGGCGGTTGGTTACCTATCTGGAAGAACGGTCGGAAATTTGGGAGAAGATGACCGACGCAGGATTGAGATTCCACCGAAACAGATACGAAGTTACGAGTTGCAAGTCCGTCCTCCGGTGCCTTTACCAGATACCAGAGTGGACATATAAGTTTCGTTGTACAGTTTGGTGGATGGGAAAGAGTCGTTGGTGGTTCAGGGTGAGGAACCGGCCACACGTATTGTGACACTTTGGCGTCCTAGCAAGAATCCTTTGTTAGCTGCGGTAGCTTTGGGCCGAGAGTCACCGGAGCCATTGGAGTGGCGTTGGAGCAAGACCAAGCCGTTTGGTCCTTATGAGTTTGCGATGGCCAGTCGTGTGGATGCGGAGCTTACCAAGGACTGCATTGGATTGGATGCGGTGCCATTTCCACTCAATCCGATCGATTGGAAGAATATCGATTTGCTGATGCTTGCAGAGCCTAATGCTTTGCGGAATTCGGCAACGGTGAGCGTGTTGAAGAATTTTCTACATTCGGGTGGACGGATCTGGGTCATGCTCGATTCGATTGATACGACAGATGTTGAACCGCTTCTGGCACCTCATCAGCAGGTACAGACGATCGACTCGGTGCACTTAACGAGTTTCGTAGTGCAACCGAAGCTTGATACGGTAGCCCAGAAAGATCGCGTTGTGGAGCTCGATGAACCGGTAGTGTTCAAGCGACTGATGCAGGAGGGGGGCAGTGTTGGGCACACGATTGACGGCTGGCCGGCTTCGATCGTGTTGCCCATTGGGCGAGGGGAGTTGATTCTCACGTCGCTCGAAAGCACTGCTTGGATATTTCCTCGCAAGTCGCAATGGAGCGAGGATCCTTTCTTTCAGACTGCGTATGAGTTGCGTCCTTGGGCCAAGCCGTTGATCGATATGGTCCATCTGAAGCGTGCTTCGCCACTGATTTCTTTAAAAGACTCCGATTATCCTTTGGCACGCATTGGCAATCCGGTTGTACCGAGGGGGATAGTAGCGGGCATTCTTGGGGCGTTTTGTACAGCATTGGTAGGTGCAAGTGTATGGCGTCTGTGGTCTGGGGATTCGAAGTGGATGGGATGGATTGCACCGGTGTTGGCCGCGATGGCTTCGATACCACTCGTCGGTCTTGCTTGGTCGCAGAAGCGAGACATTCCTGCGATGGTATCGTTATTGCAGTTGGCGCAATTTGAATCACCCAGTGGTGGATCGCTCAAGGAATCGGCGGCGGTGTATTTACCTGAATCGCGAGGGATGACGTTGCAGGGAAGTGTCAGTGGTCATGCATCTCCCGACCCTTCGATCCAGAGTGGGATCAAGACTGTAAGCACGCAAGACTTTCAGGACTGGCAGATGACCAATGTGGCTTGGCCAACAGGAACTTGGAGGTATCAATCCGAGGTGTCTTTACCGGGATCGCAAGTCACTGCGCGGGGCGTGTTTACAGACAAGGGGGTGGTGGTATCTTTGCCGACAAATCTCCCATCACCTTTAACTGCACCGATTGTCAATTACGTTCCTGGTTCTCCAGTTTTAGGGGTCTCTTCGGATGAAGCGACAAAAGGTTCGGCTTCCTTGCTGGTGGATGGATCGTATCCAGCGGAGGGTGAGCGTTGGACGCTTGATACGATCGTGGGAGAGGAGCAAGTGCGTCGAGCTCAGATCATGCAAAAGATTCTGGAGTCAACCGATCGATTGCAGGCCGTCTCTAGAACTGTTTTGGGTTGGTCGGACTTGATTGATCAAGCACCGCAGTGGAAGGAGCCGTTGGATCGTCGGGGTGTGGCATTGGTAACGATTCCAATGACCTTGGAAACACCGGAGGTGCAATCCGAGATATTCATACCTTATCCGTTTATCGAGTTGCGTATTTCCTCGTTTGGAACTTCGTCACCGGTATATCTTGATGCGATCGGCCGCTGGATTATTCAATCATCGAATCGTGCAGAATCGCATTTAGAATTTCGACTTCCAGCGGAGGTGTTACCGATCCAGTTAAGCGAGATCGAGTTGGATTGGGATTTGGCCATTCCTCGGCGGGATGTCAAGCTTTCTTGGATCGGTAAAAAGGATTCTTCGGTGCATGAACTGGCAATGCTCAAAGAACCTTCGATACCTTGGACAGCAAAGCTCAACGATCCAGAGTTACTCAAAGAGCTTGAAGATGGGGTCTTGATTTTGCGATTGGAGATTTCGGACGATCGCGAAGTCGGCAGCAGTATTCCTTGGCGCATTAAACATCTTCGAATGAATGTACGGGGCAATACATTGCCACGACATGGTTTGGTACGACCATAAGCAATGGTCGCATTCTTTCTATTGATTCCCTTATCCAAAACAACCTTTTCCTACCTTTGAGCGATCGAGACTCCCATGAGCGAACGCGTCCTTGAAACAAAGAACCTCACCAAGCGATACGGGGACTTTACGGCCCTTGATGACTTATCGATTCACGTAGATCGGGGACAGATCCTTGGTTTTATCGGGCCGAATGGAGCGGGTAAAACAACAACGATCAAAATTCTCGTCGGCCTATCGAAACCCACTTCGGGATCGGCATCGATTGCTGGTGTAAATTGCAGTGAGAACGCTTCGCGTATCAAGCGGTTG
The DNA here is from genome assembly GCA_040373655.1 of Pirellula sp. Taxonomy (GTDB): domain Bacteria; phylum Planctomycetota; class Planctomycetia; order Pirellulales; family Pirellulaceae; genus JBKCUI01. The sequence continues at coordinate 22,548 of JBEICB010000018.1, forward strand.
GTTGGGTACATGCCTGACCGATTTGGTGCTTATGACAACATGCGAGTGCATGAATATCTCGATTTTTTCGGAGCGATTTTTGGGATCCCATTGGGAAAGCGTAAGAAGCGTATCGAGGAGGTGATGGAGATCACCAATACCAAATACATGCAGGACAAGTACGTTGAAAGTTTGTCGCACGGGATGCAGCAACGGGTTGGGATTGCTCGAACGCTGTTGCATGATCCGGAAGTATTGATTCTCGACGAACCAGCCAACGGCTTGGACCCCAAGGCGCGGATAGAGATGCGGCAATTGCTTTTGCAACTAGCGGCACAGGGGAAGACGTTGATCGTCACGAGCCATATTCTTCCGGAACTCGCGCGGATTTGTAACGTGGTCGCGATCGTTACCAACGGGAAACTGCGAGCCTTTGGATCGGTTGACGATGTGATGAGCAAGTTATGTCCGCAGCGCAACTATGAAGTTCAATTAGCGAACAGCGATGCGATCAAGCAGGGAGAACAAGTTTTGCAAGGATTGTTGGATGAGACGGAGCCGATTTCGGTCAGTCCTGCGGAGTTGACGTTACGGTTTCCCACCGTGCGATCAGAAGCAGAATTATCGAATGTATTGCAACAGTTGGTAGCAGCGAAAGTACCCGTTGCACAGTTCCGGGAAGTGACAAGTGACTTGGAAGACGCGTTCTTATCCGTTGCAGGGAAGGACTAATCGCGATGGGAGACTTTTTTACAAATCCGATTTTGAGTCGCGAATTGTCGACGCGATTGCGCAGCCCGAAAGCCTTGTTTGCGATCGCGTTGGTCGCAATCATCTCATGCGGCTTGGTACTGATGCGCTGGCCGAGTGAAGCGACGATCGATTTGGTTAGCCAAGGAGCTGTGCAAGTCTTTCAGCCGGTATCGTATGCAATTGCTGTGGCGATCATGATGCTGATCCCTGCATTTCCGGCTACGGCGATCGTCTCGGAGCGGAAGCGAGGGACATTGACGCTGTTGCTCAATTCGCCAACGAAACCTTGGCAAATCTACATTGGCAAGCTGCTTGCAAACGTACTTTTGGGGGTTTTGATTTTCTCTGTTAGTTTGCCCGCGATTTTCGCTTGTTATGCGATGGGTGGGATTTCGATCACCAGCCATGTGATTCCATTATTGTGTGTTCTATTGGGGATGGCGTTTCAGTATTCCGCGTTGGGATTGTGGGTTTCCAGTCGATCTCAATCGACGGATGCTGCGTTAAGGTGGACTTATGGCATCCTCCTTTTTTTGGTTGTGTTATCGATCGGGCCGAGTGTTCTGGTAGGCAAGTTATCCGGAGCAAAGGCAGCGATTGCACAATTGCTAACTACACTCTCTCCAATTCCGGCACTGCAACAGATCACAGGAGCTCAAGGGCAATCGCAAGCGATTGGAATTAGTACGGGCTGGCTAGAGTACTTGGGAATGAGCTTGGTAACAACCGTTGGGTTTGCACTTGCGACTTTAGCGAAGCTTGATCCGCTGCTTTTGGATCGAGCACGTCCGGCAGGGAAAGTCATTGAGACAGATAAATCAAGTTGGTTGCGGAGACTATCCTACTTAGTCGATCCACAGCGACGCAAAGCAGGGATACCCTTCTGGCTCAATCCTGTGATGGTGAAGGAGTTTCGTACACGCAAGTTTGGACGATTGCATTGGCTTTTGCGTTTGATTGCGTTGGGAGCGGTCGTCTCGTTGTTGTTGACGGTGGTTGCTGCGACGGGGACGGTCAACTGGGGCGTTGAGCGTATTGCGGCTTCGATGGTGTTGATGCAAGTTGGATTTTTGTTGTTGCTGGGGCCGAGTTTAGGCGCGAACTTGATCGCTTCGGAGGTCGAGAGTGGTGGCTGGCAGCTGTTGCGAGCATCTCCGATTTCTCCCTGGAGAATTTTGATCGGTAAACTTCTTAGTACCTTTTTGACGTTGTTGCTTTTGTTGTTCGCAACGTTGCCTGGGTACATCATGATGAGCTACATCCAGCCGGCAGTCGGAGGCCAAGTTGGAAATGTGATTATTTCGTTGTTGATAGCAACGGCGATGGTGACGATTCTCAGCGCCTGTGTCAGCGCGTACTCTAGGACATCGGCGGTGGCAACGGCTACGAGTTATGCAATCTTGCTAACTTTGTTTGCCGGTACGCTGCTTGTATGGCTCGGACGTGGAAATCCTTTCGGTCCGCTCCTTGTTGAGCGGACGTTGCTGCTCAATCCGGCAGCGACGGCTTTAGCCGAAATGAAAGCACCTGGCTTTGAGACATTTCAGTTGACCCCTAACGGCTGGTATGTCGGTGGAATTGTTTGTTTGGCGGGGATCGTCGTGTTGATCTTGCGAGTTCATCGACTTACGCGGCCTGATGCTCCCTAGGGTATAGGCTATCGATTATGGGTATTCGATTTATTGTTCCGATGCGAAATTCGATCATGCTGTACACCGTTGTATTGAAATCCATGTGGATTGGTCTTAGAAAACCTTTGACCGGTATGATTGCACTTGGGATTACAGTAGCAGTGATCGTGGCTGCGATTGCGCCAAAGGGGTGCGCTCAGGAGTCCGAAAAGGGGACTTGGCCTCTTCAGCATTACTGGGAGATCGATCCGGATTTTGGAGATATATGGAAGACGATGTTACCTGAGCGAGCGCAATTTGTGGACTTGCGATTGCTTGAGAGCAGCCAAGCACAAGAACGATTAGCTGTTTCGCAACTCATTTGTTTGAATCATGATCGACCTGGTTTCAAAGAGCGCGATCGCGCCTTGCAATTGTTGCTAGAGCAGATATCCAAATCGGAGAATCCTCTGTTGGTCAAGCGGTCGATGCTTTCGGCGGCCGCATTGCTCGATGATGGCAAACATGCAATCGAGCTGTGGGAAGCATCGAAAGACGATGCGATTGCTCAGTCCGCGTTAGAACCATTCCTTGCAAAATGGAAGGTGCCACAAGCACGTGAAGTATGGCGAAAGCGATTGACGGATCCCAACACCACCAATTCCGATTTGATTCTGGCGATTGAGGGCTTGGGGCAAACCGGCGAAGCTAGTGATGTTGCTGCTTTGGAAGCGGTGTTGCGATCTAACCGCTCCACTGCCAGCACGCGCTTATTGGCTTGTCGCGCGATGGGTCAATTGACACAGACTGGACTTCAAGAACTAGCGAACCAAATACTTAGTTCCGATATCGAAGATAGCTATCTGCTCTCCGCGTCTCTTCTCGCGAATCATACCGATGACTCTGCGTTGCAAATGCTTCAAAATATTTATGAAACTGGTACCAGTCCAGCACAGCGTATTGCTGTTACGGCTATTGCACAGAGCCATCCCGCGACCGCCTTGCAGATGGCGCCGAAGTGGCTGATGCATCCCGACGATCAGATCCGAAGCGCCGGTTTACAAATTTTGCAAGTCGAGCCGACGGAGGAGCGAATTCGGTTGCAGAGCGCTTTGTTTGCAGACCCCAGCCCTAGTGTACGGGAGTTAGCTCGACAGCTACTTAAAAAATCCGCTGAGGGGGAATTCCGAAGTGTGGTAAACGCTTGCCTTGACGAACAATTGCGAGCGGAGTCCTGGAAGGCGTTGGTGCAAGCCACCATATTAAACGTTGAGTTACGGGATCGAAGCCGCAATGCGCGTTTGATCGAGTTGTTGGATCATGAGGAAGCCGAGGTGAATATCCATGCGGGCTGGGCTTTGATGGAATTGGTGAACGATCCAACCACGTTAGCGGCGATGGTTCCACACGCACAGGAGATTACAGAGAGACTTGAACCTGGCACCAAGGTATTGCCAAAACAAGACATTATTCGGCTGAGTTATTTGTTCGAAGCGTTCGGTCGTAACCGTTATGAACCGGTCCTTGAGATGCTGTACAAGTACATACCTAAAGACAATTTCAAGATGGGGAATCTCAGTCGTTGTTCTGCGATTTGGGCGATCGGGAAGATCAAAAAAGAGGTAGACGATCCTGAATTACGAGCCAAGTTTCGGGAACGGATCACCGATTTACCGCCGATGAACCCAGAGCATTACCTCGTGCGATATGCGTGCATTCTTGCGTTAGGTGAATTTGGATACAAGGACAGTAAGGACATCGCTGGTAGACATGCGGCCGAAGATCGTAATGCTCTGGGGTTTGCTTCGCGATGGGCGATCGAGCAGATCGATAAAGCGGGCAAGTAGTCAGCAATTTTGGGATAGGGATGCTTTAAGAACGCCGACTCTTTAGCCATCGCTGTACTGGTTTGTCGACCCATTCGTAGAAGAAATGGGCAACTGTGAGAGCAGCGATGAATGCGATTGCCATCGCAACGAGTGCTTGCCCAGGGCTTTGAGAAGCCCAGGGGTTAAGCATCGCGAGCACGACTGAGTGCACGAGATAATGGACGAGAAACAAACTGTATGAGATATTGCTAAGCCATTGCACGGGTGCAGGCAATTTCCAGGGGCGGAAAGTTTTTGCGTCGATCCAAATGATGAATACCGCGCTGAGAGAAACCAATAGCTGTGGGCGGGGGTAGACAAACAAACTGCAACTGACTGTCAGGGTGTAAAGCAGTAATACTTGCTTTGGAATTTTCTCTTGCAAGTACATGCCGAGAAGCCAACCAAGAGCGAGTTGGGATACGAAATACAAGACAGTTGGTTCGTACTCTGGGCGATGACTGAACCACCAAGCGGAGCTGATTCCGAGCAAACAAATGGTGAGACAAGTCAGGATCTGGTGTTGCTTGGTATTTTGAGTTGTTTTCTGCAGACCGAAGGCAATGAGTAGCGTCAGTATCAACCATTGCATATCGATGCATAGATACCACGTACCTGCTGAGAGATTACCGTATCCGAGGAGATCTTGTAAGAAGAAGATGTGTGAGATGACTTGAGACCATGAGAAGCGGTCGATCAGATGCAACTCGTAGCCTTGCGAAACAGCGATCGCATTGACGCATAGCAGGCCTGCGAGCATCGCCAGGTAAGGGATTGCGAGACGAAGGTATCTGGCGATGGCAGTCTGTAGGAATTCCGACCAAGAGTGAGGTGGTGTTGAGCGTGATAAGCTGGTAGTCAGGCCTGCGATGACGAAAAAGATCGCGACCGCGTAGAGGGCATGGTTGTAAAGAAAAAAACCGAAGAGCGGCCAAACGCGATCGGCGAGGTCCGATTGGGGAGCATAAAGTGAGAGATGGTGCCAAGCGACAAAGACGGCGGCGAGACCTCGCAAGAGATCGATGATCGCCAAACGGTTTAAGGGTCGATGTGCGGATGACTCAGGCAAGGGGCATCTTTTATCCTGGTGGCCAGGCCAACGGACGGCCACCGAGAACATGATAGTGCAGGTGAGGAACACTTTGTCCACCATCGCTACCGATATTCGTCACGACGCGGTAGCCAGATTCCTGCAGTCCTTGTTCTTGAGCGACCTTTGCAATGACCGCTTGTAGATGGCCGAGCAGTGATTTGTCCTCGGGGGTTGCTTCAGCTAATGAACGGATCGGACGTTTCGGGATCACTAGAAAGTGGCTGGGGGCCTGTGGATGGATATCCAAGAAGGCGAGCGAAAGATCGTCTTCGTAAATAATCTTGGCGGGTATCTCTTTACGGATGATTTTCGAAAAGATCGTTTCGGACATAGGATTCCTTTTTTTATGACTTTTTCGTGCATCGTTACCGTTTTGCTCATCGGCAAGCCCGGCTTGACCCGAATAGTTTAACGCAACGCAATGCGGAAGGAAAAGTCATGCTAGCAAAACAAATGAAACGAATTCTTGCCTCGTCAGTTATGGGTAAGAGCGCTGGAACGCTTGCGGCTGGGATGCTAGCGTTCGCCACCGGGTGTTCGATTTGTCCTTCACCGTACGATTACGATTATGGGACGTACGGTACAAAAACGCCGCGTACTGACATGCGATCCGGGCGTGTTGGATCGATATTTAGCGATCCGGCGTTGACGGGGCGAACGGTCGATGGGATGCCCTTGGAGGGGGCATCGGGAATGGTGTTAGGGGAGCAGGACGGGATTGTGGTGGATGGTGTAGTGGAAGGCTATGATTGGAGTTCCGGGGGTGGTGGTGAAGTGATTGAACTGAGTCCGGGGCAGGTGATCCCTGGTCAGATCATCATCGAGTAGTTCATTAGTTTGCTTTTGTGGTGCCGTCCACTTGAGCTGTCTGTTTGCGGTGTTCTTGAATTGCTGGCATTGGCGATTCGTCTTGACGCGTGATTGGCAAGCTAGGTAAGTAGGGAGTTTATAGAACTTTCCGACAGAACCTAGTTTCGCTTAAGGGCACAATCACCGATGACAAGGACGCATCATGCAACCGGGCAGGGATTGCCGTTTCGGCTTGTGCTCATGCGGGCGGGACTCGTTCGCGGGTTGATATTGTTACTGGTATTGCTCATTGCCGTTCCGGGTTGCCGGAACTTCTTTAAGCGGAGCAAGAAAGAGCAGTTTGAGATTGAAGCCGAGTTGATGGCGGCGAAGTTAGCGGATCCTGATCGTCCGCGTTTGATTGGAGAAGTCGCGAGAGCTTCGGGGATCAACGTTCGGCGTTATGAGGCTTTGGGTTTGGTAACGAATCTACCTGGTACGGGAGGTATTGTACGACCGAGTACCCAGCGTGAGGTGATGCTTGAGGAGATTCGTCGTAACGGGGTGGTAGAGGCAGAAGAGATTCTTGATTCACCGGCGACAGCGACGGCGAAATTGAGTGTGTTCGCGAACGCTTGCGACGTCAAAGGTGATATCGTCGACGTTTTGATTGAGTCTTCAAGTGAGTGCACAGCGACCGATTTGCGTGAAGGTTACTTGATGGAATCGCACCTGTTTGAGTATTTTTCACTGACAAACAAGCAGTTGCGCCGAAGCAATGAGAAAGCGGTGGCTTCTGGAGAGTTACTGGTATATCCGCAATCGTACTCGAAGGAGAAAGAATTTAATCCACTTAAGGGAGTGATACTCGGTGGGGCGAAGCTTAGGGATTCGAGTCGATTAGCTGTGATTGTCAATGCGGATTATCGCCATGTGTCGGTAGTCAAGGCGATGGAGACGGCGATTAACAAGCGGTTTTTCTATCAGGACGGTGGCAAGCAGAAGACGGTAGCGACGGGGAAGAACGACTACGAAATTCGCTTGAGTCCTTTGCCTAAGTATCGCTTGGATCCTGCGCATTATCTAGGAACGGTTATGGCGTTGGGATTTGCAGAGAACGAAGTTCAGGTTCGAGAACGGCTAGATGGTTGCCGGCGTTTGTTGGGTAATCCTCAAACAGCGCGTCAAGCGGCTTGGGAGCTCGAAGCGATTGGTTCTACGGCAGCGATTGATGTTTTGACGGTTGGATTGGCGAATCCTGATGATGAAATTCGATTTCATGCGGCTTATTCACTAGCTTATTTTGACCGGGAAGAGAGTGTAGCGATTTTGCAGGACATCGCACGGTTTCAGCCGAAGTATCGAGCGCATTGTTTGATTGGTTTGAGCATTAACGAACATCCATCGGCTCGTGCGGCATTGGAGCAGTTGTTACAAGATTCTGATCCTGAATTACGGTTTGGTGCGTACCACTATCTTTACTTGAAGGACCCGCGTAACCCGATGGTTTGCGGCGAGAAAATTGGGGAAGGTTTCCGGATGGTGAAGGTACCGAGTTCGCATTCGCTGGTAGCTGTTTCGATGGAGCGGCGACCGGAGGTTGTTGTTTTTGGTGCGAGTCCAGAGATCCACTTAACGAAGACATTAGAGCCGACGCCATCGCTGAGGATTTCACCGATGTCTAGTGGATTGGTGCGGGTGGCGAAGCGGACGATATCCGGTGAGGTGCTTCAATCGATTCACACGGCTGATTTGGTATCGATACTCAAGGCGATGCCGGCGATTGAGGGAAATTATGGAGATGTTGTTCATTTGTTGGATGCTCTTGAGCAGAGCAAATCATGTTCGGTACCTATTGCCATGCATCCACTACCACGAACGAGCCGTTTGTACGGTAAGCCGGACGAGGTGAGTGAAGTGATTGAGGAAGAAGAGGTGATAGGAGAGGAAGTTGACTCAGAGACCGTATCTTTCGAGGGGGATGCCGGTGCTAGGGATGCGCAGGGCAAAGGTCTTGAAGGACTGAAATCAGTTTCTCCAGCGAGAGAGTTCTAAACCCGACCGGCTCGGATCTCCTTATGTTAAAGGCGCTGGAACTTGTAGGTTTTAAGAGTTTCGCGGATCGAACGAGGTTCGATTTTCCCGAGGGGATCACTGTTGTCGTAGGTCCGAACGGCTCGGGCAAGTCGAACGTTGTCGACGCCATTAAGTGGGTGTTGGGAACACAGAGCGCGAAGGCACTCCGGGGATCGGAGATGTCGGATGTTATCTTTAAGGGATCAGCTGAGGGGGGACGCAAGCCGGCGAATAGTGCCGAGGTAACATTGGTCTTGGACAATCGCACCCGGATCTTGGGTATCGATGCGGATGAGGTAGAGGTATCTCGGCGGGTGTATCGTAGTGGGGAAGGGGAATATTCGATCAATGCGAGGCCGTGTCGACTGAAGGATGTGCGTGATCTATTTCGCGGCACTGGGGTGGGTGTTGATGCTTACAGTTTGATCGAGCAGGGTAAGGTTGATCGGTTGCTGCAGTCGTCTCCGAAAGATCGGCGGATGATTTTTGAAGAGGCGGCTGGAATATCTCGGTTTAAAGCGAGAAAGGCCGAGGCGGAAAAGCGGTTGAGCCGTGTCGACCAGAACATGGTTCGATTGCATGACATTGTCGAAGAAGTTGGTGGAAGATTGCAGACGCTCAAGTCGCAAGCGACGCGTGCGCAGCGATATCGCGAGTTGACGGCGAAGATGCATCGCAAGCGGGTGCAATTGGGACGATTGGAACATCACGAGCTGCAACAGAGTCTTCAGCGTATTAAATCGAAGATCACCGAGGCGGACGAGCAGAGACAGGCTTTGCAGGATCAGTCGGCTTCGTATCAGCGGCAGGTGGATGCTGCATTAGAGCAACAAACTCACTTGCAAGCGGAGCTCGAGTCCTGCAATCAAGAGATACTCGATTCACAAACGATCCATGCGCAGAAGACTGCGGAGTTGGCTTCCGCTAGGCAACGGCAGTTGGATTGGGTAGTAGAGCAATCCAATTTGCGAGATCGAATCGAGTCATTGCAGAGGCGGGTCACGCTCAGTGAGGGTGAAATACAGGAGCGTCGTCGTGAGCTTGACGAGCTTCAGTCGCAACGTGGGATATGGGCGTCCAAAGCTGAAGAGATTGAACAGCAGACTGTTGCTCACGATGCGCGAGTGTTGGAAGTGCGTGCGGAATTGGAGGGGATGCGATCGAATTCTCAATCGGCACGTGAACGCATTCACAAATGCCAATATGATATCTCGTTACATGAAACGCAATTGGAGCAAGCGACTGAGGGGATTGAGCGGACGAAGAGCGATCATGCGGGTCTTATCGACCAGATGGAGCGATTGCAAGCTAGCCTTAAGCAACTTGAGATGCAGAGGCAAGCTGCGGTGGAGGAGCATCGCAGTGCGCAGTTAGCGCGAGACGTGGCTACAGAGCAATTGCATTCGATCACACGAACTCAAGATCAACAACGGCAGGAGCTCTTAGAGTTACAATCGCGAGTTGAGGGGCTTAAAGAACGCTATCGTGTGCTTGAAGAACTCGAAGACCAATTTACAGTTGCCGAAAAGGGAGGTCAGCAGTTACTCCGAGCAGCGCAGCGGCTTGTGGAATCTGCGAAGCAGTCCGATCCTTTCTCGATCGAGCGAAGCATCATTGAACGGGGCGCGAAATCGATCCAAGGGATTGTGGCGGACTTGATTTCGTCCGAACTGCATATGGCTCCGTTGGTAGACGTGGCATTGGGGTCGCATTCTGACGCGGTTGTTTTGGCGGATGGTCAAGTGATCGATTGGATTCAGGAGGGGCGGATCGCGCCGGAGGGGCGTGTGACGCTCTTGCGACTCGATCGGTTACCGGCTCGCAGAACGGGAGAAAAGATCCAGCTTGAGGGATTGCGCGGTGTGCTCGGCAGGGCTGATCGACTAGTTAAATTTGATTCGCATCATGAACCGCTCGTTCGATCGTTGCTCGGAACAACTTGGTTTGTCGAATCGTTGACAACTGCGTTGGAGCTGAGTCATTTGCGCGGGGCTGGATTGCGATTTGTCACAGCGGAATGCCAGTTGGTCGATAGTGATGGAAGTATTACCATCGGATCACTTCAAGCGGGGCTGGGATTGGTATCTCGCCGCAGTGAGATGCTTGCGACCCAGGAACAGATCGACCAATTGCAGCAGCAATACACATCGGCTCGGGACACCTTTGCTTTAACGCAGGCTGAGCATCGTAAGGCTGTTGAAAGCGCGAAGGCTGCAGAGGCTTTGGTGCATCAAGCCGATCGTTCGTTAGCGACCTTGCAAGAGCGTATGACTGCGATGTCGGATCGAGTTGCTGCGATGCAGGTTGACATCGACAATAAGCAGATGGATTTGTCGGAGCGGTTAGGGCACGAGGCAGCTTTGCTGACGCTTGTCGGGGATTTGAAAACCGAGTTGGAGCGATGGCAAAAGTCAGCAGAGGATTTTCAGCGACAGTGCGCTGTGCTTGAGAAGAACCTCGAAGGGCTTGAGGCAATCAGTCGACAGTATAACAACGACTTGATCGAAAAACGTGTGGAGAGTGCACGTTTAGAGCAGCGTATCGATGGTCTAAAGACGACCCTCGAGCAACTTCTGCAAGACACGCACGAACGCAATCATCATGTACAAGTGGCTCAGGAGTCACTTGATTCGCTTGACCTGAAGCTCGGCGAGATTCAAAATTCGATCGATCAACTCAAACAGCAAATCGACGATTCCGAAGCACGACTCGGAGACTCGCAGCAACGGCGGCATCAGGCGAATGAAGCGCTGGAGCGACACCAAGTTGATTTGCAAGAGATCTCAAAGAATCGTGATACATTGCAAAGGCAGCTTGATAAATGGGTGGATCGGCAGACTTCTTACGAACAAGAGCAATCGCGATTGACAGAAGAAGTTCAAGCGTTGCTCAGTCGATACCGCAACGACTATCAGATCGATTTGTTGGCAGTGCTTAGCGATCGAGTTCGTGCTGGAGAGGAGATTGAAAATCGATATTCAGCAGAGGGGGATGGAACGACAGAGGAAGCACAAGACTTAGGTGCCGACGAAGACACCGATAGTGAAGCTGACGAGGAGACCATCAGCGGCAGCAATGATCGTTTCGCGCTCGAGTCACAAATCGGTATGTTGCGTCAGGAGTTGAGTCAGGCAGGGAGTGTCAATCTAGAGGCGCTCGATGAGTTAGAGCAATTGCAAAGCCGCTATGACACGCTTTCGGGGCATGAGCGTGATTTATTGGAGGCGAAAGCCACGTTGATCAAGACCATGCAGAAGATCGATTTGGATTCGCAGTCTTTGTTTTTGGAGACATTACAAGCGATTCGAACGAATTTTCAGACGTTGTATCGCAAGTCATTCGGTGGGGGGCATGCCGACATCGTGTTGGAGAATCCAGAGGATCCGGAGAGCGGGATTGAGATCTTAGCAACACCTCCAGGGAAGACTACGTTCAGTAATTCGTTGCTAAGCGGTGGTGAGAAGGCTTTGACAGCAGTGGCGTTGATCATGGCATTTTTTCAATACCGACCTAGTCCATTCTGTGTGCTTGACGAAGTTGATGCACCTTTTGACGAAGCGAATATTGGGCGTTTTGTGAGTGTGTTGAACGAGTTTCTCGATACGACGAAGTTCATCGTGGTTACGCATAGCAAGAAGACCATGACGGTAGCGGACATGATTTATGGGGTGACGATGCAGGAGAGCGGTGTATCGAGGCAAGTTTCGGTGAAATTCGAGGAAGTCAACGATCGTGGCGAGACGATTCGGCGCGAACCAAAGGCTGCTTGAACCTGTCTGAAACTTACCCAATTCCCCGATTTTCACTGCAAGTCAGAAACGAATGTGCCGAATATATCGACGAGGTAGCGGTTTTTCGCGCCCTTTGAATCATACGGACGGGGAACAACGCGGCGGAATTTAGCGGTGTTGTAGTTCCTTGTCACCATTCACTGAAAACGACCAAATTGGTGTCGGCATGCAAATCCAATCTACACGTTTTGGCAGTCTCGAAATCAGTCATTCGGACCTGATTTTCATGCCTCATGGATTGATCGGGTTCGAAAATTACCGCCACTGGATTCTTTTGGCTTCTGCGGATAGCGAAGAAGTCGCATGGCTTCAGTCTGTAGCATTGCCGGATGTGGCGTTGCCGATGATTAGCCCTCGGCGGTTTGTACCAAACTATCGTTTGCATATTCAGCGGCAAGAGCTTGACGGGTTGCAGATGCATGCGAAAGACAAAGTTTTTGTTTTGTCGATTCTCAACAAGAATGGCAAGCATTGGACAACCAATCTCAAAAGTCCCGTGATCATGAATTCCACGCGGAGGCTTGCACTACAAGTGATCCTTGCCGATGACCAGCCTTTGGCCCAGCCGATTATTTTCTCGGATGAGCAATCCTTGCAGCGAGTCGCTTAAAGAAATTGCTGGTTTATGAGCGTACAAGAACACCGCAACAAGGCTTCTGCTCGATTGGGTGTAGCTGTATTGACTGTTAGTGACACCCGGACGTTTGAGAATGATCTCGGTGGCAATTTGATCCAAAGCTTGATTGAGCAGGCGGGGCATGTGGTGGTTGGGCGAGAGATTGTGCGAGATGAGGTCGATGCGATCCGGTTCTGTGCACTGAGGCTCCTTGAGGTTCGCGGCGTCGATGTTGGAGTTGATGCCCTGTTGGTCACCGGGGGAACTGGATTGGCCGCACGAGATCAGACGACCGAGGCGATAGAAGCTTTGTATGATGCGATGATTCCGGGGTACGGGGAGCTGTTTCGGATGCTCTCCTACCATGAAATAGGCCCAGCCGCTATGCTCAGCCGCGCCAGTGGTGGACGTCGGGGAAAACAGGTGCTCCTAACCATGCCAGGCTCGCCGGCTGGCGTACAATTGGCTATGGAGAAACTGATTGTCCCTGAACTTCCGCACCTGGTGCATCATGCAGGCAAATAACATTCGATGGTTGGCGGCTAGCTTTTACACTTCTCGCGTTCGTTTGTGGGCCCGCATTTTTTTGGGGGCCGTTGCCGTGTTCCCAACGGGGGCAGGGCAGGCGTTGCTCGAGTGGCCTTCACTTCAGCACTCTGCTTGTGGTCAGGAGGCGGGTGCTTTCGGTCAGGAGGGAGGCACGGACCCGTCGACGACCAAGGAGTCGAAAGGGGGTTCGGAAGTCTATAAAGTGCGTGTGCAATTCGACGTTCCTTATCAGAAGGATGCGGATAGCGCGCAGGTCGCGGATATTTATCTGCCGGTACATGGGGACATTGAGCATGCACCGAGGTTGCCAGGAGTATTGTTAATCCACGGTGGGGCTTGGATTGCCGGTGACAAACGTTTTGATTCGGGACATGCTCGCAAGATTGCGCAGCGAGGCTACGTCGTGATGGCGATCAATTATCGTTTAGCGCCCAAACATAAGCATCCGGCACAAGTAGACGATTGTCGGCAGGCCTTGCGTTGGTTGGCAGAACATGCTGACGAGTATCATTTGGATGTCGAGAATTTAGGGGTATGGGGATATTCAGCTGGAGGTCACTTGGCAGCTCTGATGTCAACGGATCGTCAGGAGGCTGATCCGCCGATTCGCGTCTGTGTCGCAGGTGGTGCTCCTTGTGATCTCTCGATGATCCCAGAGGATAGTCGAGCGTTGGCTGGATTTTTGGGAGGGACGCGTCGTCGGCTTTCGGAGGTTTACGCGCAAGCCTCGCCAATCGAGCATGTCACCGAGGACGATCCACCTGTATTGTTGTTTCATGGGGATGCCGATGAGTTGGTGCCGATTCAATATGCCGAGCGTATGCGAAAGAAGCTTCAGGAGCGATCTGTCGAGCACGAGTATTTGGTGTTGCCGGGCAAATCGCACATTATGGCTTTCGTCGATCCTCGTGGAATGGACGCATCGATTGGGTTTCTCGATCGGTATCTCAAGGGCAAGCGTTAAAGAGCCTTCGAAAAAAGAGCTTAAGGTAGCTAGTCAGTTTTCGGTCGGGAAACGATAATGCCGCTAAATTCTCACACCCGATTCCACACGACTCTCCAAGCCAACTAGGAGCATTTGCTATGGCGCTTGCTAGGATTCTGACTGCCAAAGGGGTACAAGTTGCACGGTTGGTTCACCCGAATACGGCTTCTGCAGCCGCGCAACCATTGGATCTTTCGAAAGCTGGAGTTCGCACACTGTCGGAATTGCTTTCGCATCCAGACTTGAATGAATTAGCAAAATCGTTGCCGTCGGATGGAGCAGCGATTCCTTTGGATCAGGTCAATTGGTTGCCACCGATCGACGACCAAGAGGTTTGGGCGGCTGGAGTGACGTACAAGCGATCACAAGCGGCGCGGATGGAGGAGAGCGAGGCCGCCGCGAGTTGTTATGATCGGGTCTACACGGCAGCTCGACCGGAGATTTTCTTCAAAGCCACACCGGGGCGATGCAGCGGGCATTTGGGGATGCTACGGATTCGTGAGGATGCGCACTGGAACGTGCCCGAGCCCGAGTTGGCATTGGTGATTTCCAAGCGAGGTGAGATTGTTGGATTCACAGTGGGCAATGACATGAGCAGTCGGGACATAGAAGGAGACAATCCGTTGTATTTGCCACAGGCCAAGCTTTACAACCAGTGTTGTGGCTTGGGGCCATGGATAGCGTTGCCAGATGAGATGCCTGCTCGCAAAGAAATTGAAATCAGTTTATCGATTCAACGCAATGAAGAAGTCGTATTCGAAGGGAAGACATCTGTTGCGCAGATGGCAAGAGACTTCGAAGATCTCGTGCAATGGTTGCTACGAGACAACGATATGCACCAGGGTGCATTTCTACTGACAGGAACGGGAGTAGTACCGAACTCCGACTTTACGTTGCACCGTGGAGACATCGTCGATATCACGATTTCGGGGATCGGAACCCTGACCAATACGATTGTTCAAGGGTAAGAATCCAATCCCTGTTCCCATCATTGGGACCTAACCAAGATTCAAAGTCGCTTCAGGTATTATCGTGGGTAAGAACATAGGGTACTGGCTCTACTCTTGCTCGTGCAATCGACTTGGATCGACCAGAACATTGAAAATCTGCATCGGTGCAAATCCTAATTCATTCGCCACAAGAATCTTTCGATTACGAGTACGAGCACCGTTCCACTGAGCACGAGTACGCAATCACTTCACTGAACCGAACCCGATATACTTCAACCAAAGTATTTCCTGAACAATCAAATCAAATAAGGTAAGTCAACATGAGCAATACATCAAAAGTGCAACCGGTTTACATTGATGATCAATGGTCTACGGAGAATGTCGCTTCGACGTTCAGTTCTCAGGATCCGAGTACGGGCCAAGCGGTAGAGGGCTGTTATCCAGTTAGTGATTGGACCGCGATCGATCGGGCTTTGGATGCAGCGCAAAGAGCATTTCGTTTAAGTCGCAATTTAGATGGTGAGCAGATAGCTGCATTTCTTGAAGATTACGCTAAGCGGATTGAAGCAGATCGAGAAGCCTTGGTAGAGATCGCTCATCGTGAGACTGCGCTTCCCAAGTCGCCTCGGTTGGGTGATGTGGAGTTGCCGCGGACGGTAAATCAGTTGCGTCTGGGTGCCCAAGCCGCGAGGCAGCAGGCTTGGCGGATGCCGGTGATTGATCGCGGTGCGAATATACGATCTTGCTACACTGCGCTTGGGCCTGTAGCCGTATTTGGTCCGAACAATTTCCCGTTTGCGTTCAACGGCATTTCTGGAGGCGATTTTGTAGCCGCCGTGGTCGCTGGAAACCCGGTGATTGCAAAAGCCAATTCATCGCATCCTGCGACTTCTGAACGTTTTGGCCGATTGGTCGCGGAAGCTTGCGAGGCAACATCGATGCCAAGAGGTTTTGTGCAGTTGATTTATCGGACTTCGCACAGCGATGGAGAGCGATTCGTTGCGGATCCTCGGTTAGCTGCTGTAGGGTATACAGGAGCGAGGCATGCGGGATTGCAGCTCAAGGGTGTTGCGGATCGGGTTGGAAAACCGTTTTACGCTGAATTGTCGAGCGTCAATCCGGTTGTCTTTTTGCCGGGTGCGATGAAGGAACGCGGTGAGAAGCTAGTTGAAGAGTATGTTACGAGTGGATTGATGGGGGCTGGTCAGTTTTGCACCAACCCAGGTTTACTACTGTTGGTCAAAGGTGCGGAGACGGAGGCATTCATTCAAGGGGTGGTAGGGCGTTATCAAGCGGCACCTGCGGGAACTTTGTTGTCGTCGGGTGTCGAGAGCTCATTGGTAAAGAGCCTCGGTGTTCTGTCGAATGCTGGAGCAGCGTTACTTACCGGCGGAAGCAAATTGCCGGGTTCTCGCTGTGCGGTAGCCAATACAGTGCTGCGAATCAGTGGGCAGCAATTTTTGGGTGCTCCTGAGGTATTTCAAACAGAGGCTTTTGGAAATGCGGTTTTGATTGCTGTATGCGATTCGGTTTCGCAGATCATCGAGGTGATTGACTCGTTGGAAGGAAACTTGACAGGGACGATTTACAGCGATACGCAGGGTGCAGATGAGGGAGTGTACGCAGGTGTTGCAGATGCTCTGCAGCAGCGTGTCGGACGAGTACTCAACGACAAGATGCCCACGGGTGTAGCCGTATCCCCTGCGATGAATCATGGTGGTCCGTATCCCGCGACTAGTCATCCTGGATTTACGGCGGTGGGGATTCCAGCAAGTGTGCTGCGATTCGCAAAGCTAACTTGTTATGACGCAGTGCGCGAAACTCGATTACCAAGTGTGTTGCGAGACAAGAATCCTACGGGTGGGACTTATCGCTGCATCGATGGTAAATGGACGTGTGACAACGTCTAAGCATCGGGGATTCAGCTAGTTTGCTTTTGGTTATTCGTTGGTCTATCATTAATGAATGGGCGCGCCCGGTCGATTGGTTTAAAAAACGCGTAGGTCTACCTGCGCCAAATGCGTGCGAAGTCTGTTCTTAACGCCACGAATATGGTTGGTTCACGCCATGGACAAGTCCTTCTATTCTTCTTTCTTCCTCCAAGTTTGGCCTTTGGTTTGCCTGATCTTAATGTTTGCTCATACGATCTGGGGAATCAAGCAAATCCGTCGCGCAGTACAGGATCAGCCTCTTGAATTTGACGCATCGAAGGTCGATCAATGTCCAGCGGGTGTCCCGAAGAGTGACATAAAATGGGTCACGCC
>JBEICB010000292.1:0-5173 GCA_040373655.1 Pirellula sp.
CCGGTTAAGTGGGCGGTTCAGCAGCTTGGTTTGACCGGCGGCGAATGAACTCAGGGCGATGACAAAGAGTTGGGATATTGGCAACGTCAGGGAATATGCTGTTGAATGACGTGCGAGAGACGCTTTATGCCCAAGGGGATTTACTTGGGGATCAAGCGCAGCGTGAGAGAAGCGGTTTTTTGATTGGTTCGTAGTGTAATGAGTCCGCATTGTGGTAGCATCGGAGCAGATTTACCGGGGGGATGAGTGCGGATGTCATTGGTGAGGTGAAGGGTTGGTAAGGGGGTGTTGCTTTGGGATTATTGAGTAGAGTTTATCCAGATTAACAATTTGGGGGGATTGTGATTCTGGGGCGAGTTTAATGATTGAGTTTATCGATGAAAAAACCCCTGCGAGCGGTGCTAGCAGGGGCTATGAGTTTGATGTCAACGAGAGACATAAATCAATGCAGAACGACTTAGCGGTCGTCTTCTGCGACGAGCGGATAGGCAATACCAGCGAGGAAGGCTCCGAGGATCGGTGCGATCCAGAAAAGCCAAACTTGTTTGAGCGCCCAGGGATCCCCGCCGGTGATACCGAGTACAAGTGCTGGCCCGGTGCTACGTGCTGGGTTGACCGAGAGGTTCGTCACTGGAATACCGATCAAGTGAATGAGGGTCAGTCCAAGGCCGATAGCGATTGGGGCGAATCCGGCAGGTGCTCGCTTGTCGGTCGCACCGAGGATGATGAACAAGAAGAAGAAGGTCAGCACGACTTCTGCAACAAATGCTGAAGCCATGGTGTACTTGGCCGGTGAATGATCATCGAAGCCATTGCAAGCGAATCCGCTTTCGACGAGGTCGAAGCTTGCGTTGCCTTGGGCGATGTAATACAGGGTGTAGGCACCGACTGCACCGCCGATAACTTGGGCAATGATGTAGGGGATAAGGTCCTTCGAGGGGAATCTTTTCGCGATCATCAGGCCGACGGAGACGGCTGGATTGAGATGGCAACCGGAGATGTGACCGATGGCGTAAGCCATGGTAAGAACGGTTAGACCAAACGCGAGGGACACACCGACGAGACCAATTCCAAGGTTGATTGGAATGTTATTGGCTTCAGCAAAAAACTTTGCAGCGAGCACAGCGCTACCGCAACCGCCGAAGACGAGCCAGAACGTGCCGAGTGCTTCGGCGGCGCAACGTTTACCTAGATTCATCGATCAATCCTTTTCGATAGGAGAATACTTGGGTGGCATGGAATGCCGGGCATTATTTAGACGCTCGTTAGATGGTACACATTTTCGTCGGAATTCCATACGGCACTCTTGGGGTATCCCTGAAGAAAGCCCGGGAAAAACGTCGGGAAGCGAGGCTGAAACGGTCAGCGGAAAAGTGCTTGAAATCCAGGTTTACGAGGGAGGAATCCCCGAACTTTTTGGGGCTAGGCGCGTCTAAACAAGCACTGCATAACGAAGGAACAGGAAGAGGATTCGGACGGGATGCAGGGGCTGGTTATTTAGGGTTGGCAACAAGGGAAGGTTTCGATCGCGATGCTTGAAAATCTTTGGCAATACTTCAGCAGCTTATTGCAGAACAATCAGATCTTCAGCGGCGGCTTGGTTCTGATGGTTGGTGGGGCGTTGCTGGCTTATTTTCGTCAGGTGCCGGCTCATGTTTACCAATTTATACGCCGCCGGGTGATCACTGAGATTGACATTTTGGATCGGGATCCGGCCTTTCAGTGGGTTGAGAAGTGGCTATCGCAGCATGCTTATGCAAGGAATCGGGCTCGTTCGTTGACGGTCAAGACCGAGTCGATTGACTACGACGAGCGAAGCAGCAATCCGACGATGGATTCGCGGCCACGTATTTTGTTTACCCCTGCTCCGGGTGTTCACTGGTTGTTTTTTCGAAATCGGTTGATCTGTTTGCATCGTGAGCGTCCTAAGCCAAACGAGGGGACGGGGCAGCCCGTGAACGTACGGGAGTGTTTCAACATCACGATCTTTTCTCGCGATCGTCGCTTGGCACATCAGTTATTGGAAGAAGCACGCGACGTGGCTTTGCCGAAGTCCGAGGTCCGATTGACGGTGCACCGTGCGGGGCAAGGTTACTGGATGGAGCAGATGAAGCGGTTGCCGCGTCCGATTGAATCGGTGATTTTGGCGAATGGTTTGATGGAAGACTTGCTGGAGGATGCGAAGACATTTTTAGCGCGGCGCGATTGGTACCTTCAGCGTGGCATCCCTTATCGTCGCGGGTACTTGCTCCATGGACCTCCTGGTACAGGGAAGAGCTCTGCCGTGGTGGCTTTGGCGTCGGCGTTGCAGATGGACATAGCGGTGTTGAGTTTGGGTGATTCGAATTTGGATGACAACAGCATTTCCGAGTTGTTCAGTTCCATACCGGTCAACAGCATCGTATTGATGGAAGACATCGACTGCGCTTTCCTGGAACGCAAAGAGAACGACGATAAGCGTAGCAAGATTACCTTTAGTGGTTTGCTCAATGCGATCGATGGTGTGGCGGCTGGCGAGGGGCGATTGTTGTTTGCAACGACGAACCATATCGAGAGGCTAGACCCGGCATTGATTCGTCCTGGGCGTGTGGACCGAAAAGTGTACGTTGGGCATGCGACGCGTGACCAAGCATCGCAATTGTTCCTTCGTTTCTTTCCAGAAGCATCGTCTGAAGTTGCGAATCGGTTCGCTGAGAAGCTTCCGTTGGGTAAGGTGACCATGTCGGCGTTACAGACGCATTTGTTGATGTACGCAGACGACCTCGACGGTGCGATCGCCGAGGTCGAAGACATGGTAGCAGCGGTAGCTTACGGTTGGGATCCTGCGATTCCGAATACGGATTCGAAGCATCCGAGGCACGGTCAGGCCTTAGGGGAGACCGACGGTGCTAGTGCGGATGCGGACCAAGTTGCTGTCGGCTGTGATAAATAGGGTGGAGCCATCTTCGCCGAAGCAGCAGTTGCTTGTTCGTTCGCCTGTGTAGAGGCGACCGAGCAGCACGCCGCTGCTGTTGAAGACGTAGATGCCGCCCGGGCCGCTGGCCCAAACGTTGCCTTTTTTGTCGACCGACAACCCGTCTGGGAGTCCTGGGTGTACTCCGACTTGGTCGGTCGCATCATAGAAGAGTTTACCTGCGCCTAGCGTTCCGTCTTCTTTGACAGGGAAGCTCATCCAAATCGCTTTCTTTGGATCGCTTTGTGCGACGTAGAGAGTTTTTTCATCGGGGGAGAATCCGATGCCATTTGGGCGAGCGAGTTCGGTGGTAAGGAGAGTTAGTTCACCCGATTTCTTCGAGATTCGATAGACACCGAAATGATCGAGTTCTCGGCGTGGGTCGTTTTCGCGTTGGGGGAGTCCGTAAGGAGGATCGGTGAAGTAGATATCGCCGTTGGACTTCAATGTGCCGTCGTTGGGGCTGTTGAGTCGTTTACCTTGGTAGTTATCAGCGAGAGTGCGTTTGCCACCGTTTGGAGTGAGTACACTGACGCGACGGTCTCCGTGTTCGCACATGACCAAGTTGCCCTCGGAGTCTTTTAGAAGTCCGTTTGCACCTGGTTCGAGTCCATAGTAGGTCACGCCGGTGTAACCCGAAGGGTTCATGAACAAGCTGATACCGTGGAATTTAGACCAGCTAAAAATGGAGTTACGAGGAATATCGGTAAAGAGAAGATAACCGGAATCTTTGTCTCCCATCCAAAGTGGGCCTTCGGTCCACGTAAAGCCATCTGCGAGGACTTCTAGTTTCGCATCCGCAGGAACTAACGCATCGAATTCAGGTTTCAAGCGTTCGATTTTTCCAAGTGTTCGAAGGGGTGTTTGTGTAGCGGGGGATTGTGCATGGATCGCTTGGTTGGGAACTGCTTGCATGGCCAGGAGAGGAAGTAGTAGGTAGGTGAAGTAAGGGAGTAACGAATACAGTCGCATGATGGGAAAAACCTTTCATTAGGAGAGGGACAGTCTCAATGGTGGTCGACACTGCTGAGAGGGTCTGAGGAACCAATGACAACAATGTACGACAACAATGTACTGCGGATTGGAGTATATTGGGAAACGCGAGGTAGATAACCGGTTTCGCCGGTTGGTGGATTCTACCATAATTTGTTCGGTCTACTTTCGATTGTGAATCGAGGGTGGAGCGGGACGGTTCATGCCCTCGAAGTCGCTTTGGGATTCGTTATGAGTAGGTTGATCAAGTCGTTTCTTGGGATTTCTCGCAATTCGCAGGCTGGGAGTGGTTTCGGTAAGGGGCGTGGTAGTTTATCTCGCCGCGTCCTTTTTTTCTCTGTCTCCACGGGCTGTATTTTTTGGGGGGCAGGCAGTGTTGTTCGCGGGGATGATTTGGGGCAGATCGATTATCAGTCGCAGGTAAAGAGTTTGCTGCGCGATCGCTGTTTCGCTTGTCATGGTCCTTTGAAGCAAGAGGCTTCGTTGCGGCTCGATACGTTGAGTTCGATGTTGTCTGGTGGGGATAGTGGGCCGGCTATTTCGCCCAAGGACTCGCAAGGAAGTTTATTGCTCAAGCGGATTCGCAGTGAAGATATTGAGGATCGCATGCCACCGGAGCACGAAGGGGAGGCGATGAAGTCTCAAGAGATCGACTTATTGCAACGATGGATAGAGAGTGGAGCCGAAGGTGTTGCGAACGAGCAGCCAGAACCTGATCCGCGTTTGCATTGGGCATTTCAAGAGGTTCGCCGGCCGCAGGTCCCGCTAAAGCATGATGTAGAAGGGAGGCAACTGAATCCGATTGATGCATTCTTAGCGCAGGTACATCATGAGCATCAAGTGCAGGGTGTAGATCGTGCGGCGAATGAAGTGTTGTTGCGCCGCTTGTCGTTCGATTTGACCGGATTGCCACCTGACTTGGAAGAGCTTAAGGGGATTCCGCCGGAATGGAGTGATGATTGGTATCGCAAGCAAGTGGATCGTTTGTTGATGGACCCAAGGCACGGGGAGCGTTGGGCAAGACATTGGATGGATGTATGGCGATTTAGTGATTGGTGGGGATTGGGGGATCAACTTCGGAACAGTCAGTTACATATGTGGCATTGGCGGGATTGGATCATTGAGAACATCAATGCAGACCGACCGTACGATGAGATGGTTCGATTGATGTTAGCGGCAGATGAGATTCGTCCCGAGGATGTTAGAGACTTGCGCGCCACTGGATTC
>JBEICB010000049.1:0-26821 GCA_040373655.1 Pirellula sp.
CCAAATAGTGAACATTCAATCTGATCGTGCTATATTCGATTTCTGTGACCTCGGGAAATACAGCCCCGAGGGCGTTGCTCCTCTCCTCTCTCAGTGGAATATATCCGGCCAATGGGCAGCGGTATACGCCACGTACAGGAAGAATGGTTGGTCGCCGGCGACTTGATGATGTTCTTGGAGAAATCTCACCGCATGTTCGGAAATCGCATCGGTGTAATAGTAAGTTTCAGGTTTGTATTCTGGGTCTGCAAAAGCCGAGATCATCGTGTTATCACGCACGAGGGAAGATGGATCGTAGAAGCTACCTGCGCCATGAATCGTTCCGTAAAAACGATCGAACCCACGTTGCAAAGGCCATTGGTCTTTGGGACCTTTTGCACTCGTGTGACGAGTCACGTGCCATTTACCAACGCCATAGTTGCGATACCCTGCTGGCCGCAGCATTTCGGGAATGGTGCGGCACTGGTTATTGAGTTCGCCACGGTATCCTGGTAAACCACGATCCTCCATCATGTGACCAACGCCTGCTTGGTGCGGATACAGGCCCGTCAGAAGGCTTGCACGGGTCGGGCAGCAGCGAGCGGTGTTATAGAACTGCCGAAAACGCAAGCCATTTGCTGCCAATCGATCCAGGTTTTCGGTGCGGATCTCCCCCCCGTAACAACCCAAGTCGGAGATCCCCATATCGTCGCTTAAGATGACGATAAAGTTCGTTTTGCGTTTGATTGTTTCTTGGGCATCATTCGGTTGCGTTTTGTTTGCTTGGGGAGTACTCGCAACGAGTTCCTCCTCAGCATCGGATCTCATTGGGGATGCAGAAATGCACCAAGCTGCGACGCTGATGTATGCGATGGACCGGAAACGTTGCGCGAATTGTTGTAAGCCCGAGAATATCAGTTTAATTATGGTCAAAGAAGATTGCATCGACGTTTCCTCTGAGTATTTGGGTTCCCAAATCAACTGCGAACGATTCCGATAGCCCTCGTTCACAAACGATCGATTCGGCTAGCACATTCGCCAAAATCCGCTTGAACATTCGGTACTTTGGAAGAATGAATTCCAGTTTATACGCATCGCTGTAATACCCGATAATTTTGTTGCGAGGAATTGCGTCGATTCGTGCGCGTAAATCATGCCGGATGAAGGTGGGGGTATTGCTATACCACCAGTGCCCGTTTGCAATCACATTGGGGAATATCCAAGCGTAATCGACGAGCTCTTGGTTGCTGACCGATGCGAGTACTGAAATAGGGAATCGGACACTTGGGAAACTATTGAACAAATCGGCGTATTGGATCATCGACCATCGGGAGTCGTACAAGTCTTGTCCTTGGTAGACTCCGGTAGGATACACTTTGCGATTCACGCCGATCATCAGATCGAAAGAGAGTTTTGTGTCTTTGCAAAATTCAGCCAAACGCCAAAAGACCCAGTAGGCGATTGTTTCGCGATCTGTTTGGTTGGCTTCGCCTGCCAGTAGTCTTTGGAGTGAGGATTCCGCATGGGCGTCGACGACGGGGATTTCTCTCGGGGTAAACCAAGGAGGTAACGAAATGGCGCAGGCTCGCACTTGGTATTTGCCAAAATGCGCGAATAGCGAGCCAATAGCATGGCGCAGATCCGAGAGCTTTCCAACGTTAAAGCCGGTTGCTTTGGCCAATCGCTCGCGCGTTTGCGGTAACCCTAAATGAAATACGAGGTCGTCGGTTCGCAGGCAGGGAACGTAACGATGTGTATCGAAATCATCGAGAGGATCATCGAAGTCGTTCGTTAAGAAGATTCGCTCCACCTTGCTTTTTGAGAGGACTTCGTCTTCCCAATTGCTAGTCGCCATTTTTTGGGAGGCCAAGTCAAACACTGTTTCCCAGTTGGACCGATCAATTGCTTCGCCTTGAAACCCAAACAGTTCGCGAGCTAATTCGAGGAACCACGACCATTGAACCGAGTGATTGATGTGGTGCAAGTACTCAAAGAGTCGCCCGACTTTTTCCTTCGGGCTAATTCCGGGCTCTTCGATGCGTTCGCGGGGCATACCAGCGGAATGAGCTAGCTCTGTGTAGTAGTGATACCCAAGCAGATCCGCGATAGTCTCGGAGGCGGGCGAGCGAGGATTGATATGCGAATGAGGATCGATCAAAGGTACCGAATCGAGTGCTTCAAAAATGCTTTGTGTAAGTGTCATGATAAAATCTACTTAGAGGGAGAGTTTGGCTTTGATTCTGTTGGCAATTTTTACCGTTGTGTTGCGAAACTCATTACATAGTTGGCAGTATAGCGACAATTGATCGCCCGCGTCTTCAGCCTCCTGAGACGGGAGGGATCAAATCGATTACGGCATTGGCTTTTTTTGTGTTGGGATTAATTCCGTCAAGCAAATTGATGGGAGCGTCATCGGGTAGGAACTGCAGGTCGTAAGCCACTCGGCTTGCGAGACTCAGCGATGCGATTTTGGGATATTGCTCTGCGAATAGTCGCTTCAATTCCAGCGCGGTACATGGAATTGGTAGCTCAAGCACAACTGTTTCATGCCCGATCCCGTCCCGTAGTCCGGCAAACAGGCGGAGAGTTACGGCCAATCGCGGGGGATCGGGCAACTGCTTCACTTGGGCGGAATCTGAAAAACTCATTGGGGGATACCTAGGCAATTGATGGTCTGGAGATTTGCTACAATCATACCTCAAGGCATTGCATGGCGTCAGACCTTCGGCGTTTAATGGAGTTTGGCGAAGTAGTTAAAGTACTGATATCCAACCGTTCCTTTCATTACCAATTTCATGAATAAGATTTTTGTTACTCGATCGATTCCAGAATCAGGTTTACAGCGACTGCGGAGTATTTTTGAAGTCGATGTTTGGCCTGATCGTGACCCTCCGCCTCGGGATGTTTTGTTACAGCGAGCGTCGGGGTGCTCGGGTGTTCTATCGATGCTAAGCGACAAGATTGACGAAGAGTTTTACCAGGCTGTTGGTGGGGCTTTGCGTGGCGTTGCTAACTTTGCGGTTGGTTATAACAACATCGACGTCCAAGCGGCGCGAGCGAGGGGGATCCAAGTAGGAAACACGCCAGGGGTATTGACCAATGCGACGGCTGATACAGCAGTCGGGTTGATCCTTGCGGCGGGGCGGTGTTTTCGTCCTGCGATTCACAATGTTGAGCGGTTGGAATGGAGAAACTGGGAACCGATGATGTTCCTGGGACAGGAATTTGAAGGGAAGACTTTAGGCATTGTCGGAATGGGAAGGATCGGGCATGCAGTCGCAAAACGGATGCATGGTGGATGGGGGATGGAGGTTGTTTATACGGCAAGGACTCCGAAGTCGGCAGCCGATCGAGAGCTCAGTGCCAAGCATGTGAGTCTTGAGGAGCTCTTGTCCGTCAGCGATGTGATTAGTTTGAACTGTCCATTGACGGATCAGACGCGAAATCTCATCGGAGTGAAAGAGTTGGCAGCGATGAAGCCGACCGCAATCCTTGTTAATACAGCTCGGGGGGAGGTCATCGACCAAATGGCACTTGCGCAGGCACTTGCAAGTGGAAAACTGTTCGCTGCTGGATTGGATGTTACTAGTCCAGAGCCGATAGCAGCCGATCATCCTCTTCGGGAGCTATCGAACTGTTTGATCCTTCCTCACATCGGATCCGCGACGTATCATGCGCGGAGTCAAATGTCGACCATGGCTGCCGAAAATTTAATCGCAGCCATCGAAGGCAAACCGATGCCGTTTGCGGTAGGGTAAGTAAGTTCAGAGATGGCTATGTAAGGAGAACCAAAATGACAACGTCTATGTGGCGATTCTCAGCGGTTTTGTTTGCCGGTTTTAGTGTTATGCTTGGAGGTATCGGGCTTACAAACGTTCGACTACAGGAGCCGGCGGCACAAAATTCTGGCCCCCCCTCCCCTACCCTGCACGACTTGCCTCCTAGTTTGCCTTCGGCGCTTCAGGAGCCAGCGAGTGGAGCAATTAAGAATGATCCACTATTTCAAGAGATTCAGCAGCGTGTCGGTCAGAGACCGAAGCTGATCGATGATGGAGAGTCAGCGTTGGAGGTTCCATCGAGCGAGGTGAATCTCGGAGTTTCGACGCATCGTGAAGCGTATATGGCAGCGGAAGCGATGTTGCGCGCAGCGCGGTTGCTTGAAGTGGAACTTGCAGGCATTGCGAAGGACGGAGAATCACGAGGGCAAAAGGATGCTAATAGTTCCGAAGTTCGCCGCGAACGGAGGCTCCGTGAACTTATCGAAAGATTGCGCCGTGATGTTCGGCAAGTGCTCGGTGATTTGCCCGATTGAAATTACATCTGTTCTTGCACTCCTAGCTACGCTGCTCCCGAGTTTTTTAGCCCGCTTCGCGCAAGCCGCGGGGTGTTTGCATCGGCCACGCTCACCTCATTGCGCGTTCCAATTAATCGAATACAACATCGTTGTGGACGCCGATTGGTTGGGTGTGTTGATAAACAGAACCGTGCACCGCGAACCACGCGGAGCTGGCGCTTTCCGGTTCAAAAAGCACTCCTGAAACCCCTAGAACTACCAATTTTACGGTATTGGGCTGACGCCTTGCGGTCGCGGTGGGCTTGTTTCACCTCTCGCCATTTTTGGTTCTTCGATCACCGGAAGGTACCGGTAGTAGACTTCCAAGCAGAGGCAGCCGAGAGCGGTGCTATAGGTTCGTCCACCGTATTTACCCCAAACGCAATTCGGATCCCAAGAGCCTGCGAGTGGTCCCGAGCGTACTTGCGATTTTAGTAACTCGGATTTCATTGCGTTGTTCCAAACTTCCCAAACCCGGTTTGCAGTTTGGGAATCGTTGGGTGCGACCCATCTCCCTTGGGCTTGGTCGACCGCAAGCCGTCCACGAGCTTGATAAAGGGCAAGGGTTGCGTAATACCAATAATAAAAGTTGATTTCCCCTTTTCCTGGAAGTTCGGCAAGTAGTAAGCGTTGGGCTTCGCCGAGTGCTTGAGCTGAAAGAGGGAAGTCCATCATTGATCGGATAGCGAGAGCTTCTGCAGTCATGGGTGCGGTCGCTTGGGATGCTTGAGGTCGGCGGTCTGGTGTCGTGTTCCTGTATACGGCGAGGCCCCCAAAAGTGCCGGTACTTACGATGTCTAGAAATCGTTGCAGGAGTACCCGTTGCTGTCCGCGAAGGGGCACTGCACCACTGCCATGCGCACTATTAAGGAGCATCGCTTGCCAACCGAACTGGCTTGTATCTCCCGGATCATCGGTTGCGAAATCGTATCGCCAGCCTCCGGTACGGCTATTCATTGATTGGGTGGTGTAACTGACTGCACTTCTGACGGAATCGAGTAAAGTTGCGTCACCCGTGATTGCATAAGCTTCGGAGAGTGCGAGACCCGCCATCGCATGGCTGTACATTCTTGCGAAGCGAATGTTGGGGTCTTGGCCTATCTGAGTGCGGCCCGAAAGGTCTCCTGAGGGAAATTGTTCCGACTTTAGATAATCGAGTCCTCGTCGAATGGTATCTGCATAAGGGCCTGAATCGGTATGGGTGTGTCCTGCGCCGAGGAACGCGAGGATCGCAAGCCCGGTCATTGCAGAATGGGCTAGGCAACCGATCGGAGCGCCACCTTCGGCTACTGGCCAGGATCCATTTGGGAGTTGCGAGCGAGCAAGGAAAGAGAGTCCGTTTTTTACGGCTTGTTCGGTCGCATCGTCACCACCTTGTTGCGTGAGAAAGGCGGATCGTTCGGGAGAGAATCGCATTCGATAAGTTGCGGGTACTCTGGTCGCTTGTAGGCTACTTCTCTGGTCTGTCTGGATTACTGTGTCACTTGGCTCGCTGGGGGAATTATTTCTTCCATCAGTCTCGTTCTGACTAGTCAACAATTCCGATGCAACCAGTGATGGGGCTTCGGTAGAGTTCCGATCCATCGGATTTTTTGGATCGATCGATAGATTGGATGAATCATCCGTGATGTTCTGCGTGGACTGAGACTCGATGGCCTCTGGTGTATCGAGGTCGGTGGGTACCAATGTCGCTACTTCGACGGAAGGGGTCGGGGAGGCTGGAGGTGCGAGCAAGCTATCAGCTAGAGCGAGGATGCTCTCTTCGTCGAGTTCCATCGGTGCTGGGGTAGGCAGCTCCTGTGAAGGAGACTCGGGGGGGAGAGTTCTGTTATTGTCCTTTAGTGCTGCAAGTTCCGTTTGGCTAGCGGGGAGTTTTAAGGGAGCAAGAGACTCTTGGGGGGAACTAGATACGGCGTCGATCGGTAATGAATCGTTTTGTACGTCGGTACCGTCTCCCCATTGAATTGTCGGTGCGACTGCAATTGGGTAAGGAGCTTCGCCGGGCTGCATAGAACCCATTGGCGATCCACTTGGAAGTCGCGTACCGTATGCATAGAGAATGAGCCAGATATGAGCCAGGATCGCCACAGCGGCGCATTTAGCAAGCAGTTTTGACTGTCCCCAGCGGGACCAAGACATGAACAGAAGGCTGAGGGCGACAACAGCCAGGCCACCCCCTAGCAGCAGTGCCCAGCGGTTCTCGGTCATCGCACTCTCGCACTGGCCGGTGAACCTGCAGTGGTTGCCCACCGGATATCTTGAACGCCCGATCTGCTGATCGCTTCCATCACCATGCTGGCTTGGCCGACTGCGACACCCGTATCAGGTCGAAAACGGATTTGAAGATCGGGGTAGTTTCGAACCATCGGAACGAGGATCGAAGTGAGTTGGTCGGCACTGAGTCGTTGGCCATCGAATTCGATGCTTCCATCTGCGAACAAATTGACCACTTTAGCAGATGGGCGATCGAGGACTGTTTCGGGCGAATTCGATTTCGGTAACTTGACTGCGATTTGATGTTCGCCGTCGGTAAAACGAGTGCCGACCATAAAGAAAATGATCAGCAGGAACAGCACGTCGATCATGCTTGTTAGGTTAATACCAGGTAATTCTTCATCGCGAGTGGTTTTTAGGGGCATGTTCAAAACCTCCTACAATCGATTCGTGATTCCGCAGTTGCCTGGGGCGAATACCTATCGGTGTTTGTAAAACCATAAGATCAAGGACAAAAATCGACTCCAGACGGTCTTCAGTGATCAGGAGTCATGGTGTTTATGCAGCTTTACGGCTCCGAGGGCGACTGCGACCCCCTTCGCTTTCTTGGAGGCCTTCTGCGCTAATCACATCGACGAGTCGTTGAGCAAAGGTATCCATTTCCACAATTAAGCTATCGATACGGCCGACGAAGAAGACGTATAGAGCGTAGGCGGGGATAGCGACAAGCAAACCAGCGGCGGTTGTGAGCAAGGCTTGACTGATACCTCCGGCGAGTAGTTCAGGCCTGCCCATGGCTTGAGTATTGGTGATATCATTGAAGGACTGGATCATCCCAAGGACGGTACCGAGGAGTCCGAGTAGGGGAGCGATGTTACTGATTGCAAGAATCGTGCGCATATTGCGGCGCAGAGCGTTGCATTCTCGTTCGCCCGCGTCGATGACGGCTTGCTCGATTTCTACAGCTGGTTTGCCATAGCGTCTCAACGCGCCCATCAAGACTCGGGACATGGGGCTACCGTTTTTCTCGCACAGTTCAATCGCTTCGTCGCGATCGATTAATTGTTGCTGCAATTGCTCCAGAACGCGTGTTACGAACGGGCGTGGCACAACTCGTGAGCGTCGCAAGGCAACCCAGCGTTCAAAGGTGAAGACCATCAATCCGAATGAACAGAGCGCAATTGGGTACATCATCCAACCACCATCATGGAAGACACTCAATAGGCTCTTGCTAGAGCTTTTGACCGGTTCTGCGGCGGTTGTTGGATTCGGTTGTGTGCCGGAAGTGTAATTGACATTGGAACCCGAGGTGCTTGGGTTGGGGAGTGCGGCGATCCTCGGATCGTTCGTCATGCCCGCAGCGGTTCCATTGGTAACGGGCATACCAGCGCCGTTCTGCCCATTCGCGAACCCTGCGCCTGCAGGAGCAAATCCTTGTTGAGGATAGCCGTTGGGAGAGAATCGTTGATTCTGACCGAAAGCTACAGGCAACGAGAGCCAGAGAGCGAAACTAAACGCTACCCAAGCTATAGGTTGTCGAGCTAGTTGGAACGGAATCGAGGAGATCATCGCAGGGAACTTGTCGGACGCTGGGTCGATTGAACGTGAGGAACACTCGGTTTGGATGTCTGAACTCCTGCGGGTTCTGCGTTGAGATTGGCAGCTTGTCGGCAAGCTTCAAGTTGCTTTTCGACAACTTGTTTCCATCGCAAATCCACGTCGAGACTCAAAACGTTTTCGTAACCAACGCAGGCTTCGTGGAATCTACGTTGCATCACGTAGGATTCCGCAGTTGCCCACCAAGCTTTGGCCAGCAACTCTGCGGGAGGAGTTGGCAGCCGGTGGACAATCGACTCGAACACTTGACGTGCTTCGTCGAACCTCGCGTTGAAAACCAAACAACGAGCAAAGATATACTCGACGTATCCACGCTCGTTGCATTCGGGAAAATGCGCACGAATGTCACAAACGGTTGATTCTGCCAACTTCCAATCCCCTCGTACGATCGCAATTTCGCTGCGTCGCAGGAGGACTTGGGGGATCCAAGTGGGAGGTTCCGGTTGGGCAAGATAGGCAGAGATCGTATTTTCCAAAACGAGAAGTGTATTTTCGGCTCCATTCCAGTCTTGCAAGTGGACTTGGCACTCGAGTTGATTGCGCAGGACCCACAGTTCTGATTCTCGGATCGGAACATTTTCAGGTTTCATTGCTCGATCCATTCCTCGAGCCATGGCTCGAATTGTCGCTTGTGCATTGCTCAAGGCATGCAGTGCCCACCGCCACTGCCCTTGGCGTATCATTTCTTTGGCTTCTTCGAGGTAAGAATCCGAAAGCCATTTTTCCAGTCTCTCGATAGCAAGTCGGATTGTTTTTTGTGGCGGCTGTTTAGGAGGTGTTTCGTCTGGAGAGTGTTCGGTGGATTCGGTCGTGTTTTCTTCTTTCGAGCGAAACTCGAACACGATGCACTGGGTTTGGCATCGCCAATCAGAGAATTCTTGAAGCCAGGTTTCATCCCCACTTCGTAGGGTGGCGAGAGCCGCGAAGAAGGATGCTTCAGATGCTAGCAAAGACCCCGGTGCTTGCGTTACGACTTGGTTTAGCGATTCTTTGGCCGTCTGCCATTGTCCGTTGCGAAAGGCTTCGGTTCCTTCACGGTAGGCCTGCGCGATTGATTTTGCCGGCTTGGTCGTCGCAGTCGTAGATTCGTCCGCGTTTTGGGCGAAGAGCGGTGCGTGGAAAGCAGAGAGGATTACCGTGCACCACAGCAAATGTGTGTGGCGTTTCTGGATCAGAAACGGACTTGGTGTGAGGTTTTTTACTGTGAAATCGTTGATTGGCATTTGGCACCTTGAAGGACTTCACGCTAAGCACGCGGGTAGTATCGACCGGAAGTGGTTGAGATCATTGCGGGTTGTTTGTTGGGTGGGAGAGAGTATCCACCTGTGCCATGCTACCTGTTTTACCCACATCCCCTGTTCTCTCGTTTCGAGTCGTTTCGCCATCGCATGGGGACGCAATCGATGGTTCCTTCCCATTTTCAATTGCATTGCGAAGGGTTGATTTGCTAGGAATAGGCTACGGCGAGTCTGTTTTCGCCATAGAATTCTAAGATTGAAAAGCGATTGCGGCTTGTATGCTTGGACTAAAAGCCAACCTGACCTTAAAGAGCCGTTTCAGAGAGACGCATTTGTTGCGTTTGCGATTCGGTTGGAGGGGGGCTTTGGTTCTATTCGTGTGTGTACCTTTGCACGTTGGTTGCCGGATACTCGATCGCGGGCAACGCAATCAATCGCTGGTATCGGCGAGGCAGTTGTCTTTGCGTGGTACAGAGGCTTATCAGCGTGATCGCATTCAGGATGCGGAGTTGTTGTTTACGCAGGCATTAACACAATCCCCGTATGACGAGCGAGCGCACTGGGGGTACGCGAATACGCTTTGGAAGCAGGGTGACAAGAATAAGGCGATCGAGCATATGGCTGAAGCCTATAGGCTATCTGGTCGCAACCCAGACTATGCGGTGCAGCTTGGGGAGATGCATTTAGAGATCGGGAATCAAGAGTCCGCAAAACAGCTTGCGCTGGATGTGCTCTCCGCGAATCGGGGGCATTCGAATGCTTGGGCATTGCTGGGAGATGTACATGGTAAGCAAGCCGACTGGTCGAGTGCCTTGGAGTGTTATCATCATGCGTTGATACTCCGAAGTGATTTTCCTAAGGTGCAATTTGCGATTGCGGAAATATATCGGACGACGGGCAGACCGGAACGAGCGTTAGCAACACTTGATCACATGGCGGATTTGCATGTAGCGGTGGTGGATACGCCGGAGCATTTGCTGTTGCGAGGATTGGTATATGCCGATTTGAATCGAACGCGTGAAGCTTCGGAGTTGTTAGCAAAGTGCTCAGAAAGGCTTTCTGCTCAGGATTGGGAGAAGCAGCTTTCGGTGGTTGAAGCTCAGGTGCGGTGTGCGGATCTTGTGCAGGCCAGGATGGCTATTGGTCGGATACCTGAAACGCAAGCCAGCACCAAGCAGGTTAGTTATTGGCAGAAGAGGTTGAATGAAGATTTCTTGCGATTGGCAAATGCGACCACTCCGGTTCAGGGGGGTGGCGAAGTAATTTGGAATGGGGCCACCGGAGCGGATTCGTCCATCAAAAACAATTATCTTGCAGAGCCACCGAGGATGCCTCGCAACATTCGTTAGGTGGTTTTTTTGTTGGGTAGCTGTCCAATCCTACGAGTAGAATCGACTTTTTCGGTTCAAAGCGGGGAGCACTTCGGGGATGCTTGCGGATTCTTGCATTCTCAAAATCGCGGAAACCGATAAGATTTCAGCGTGGGTGTCCAGCGAGCCAAGTAGCGTTTTTCATGGAGCAAGTCCCATCGCTGGGCTGGCTTTTTACTTCCTCAAGTGTGCATTATGCCTCTGATCGTCCAAAAATTTGGTGGTACTAGCGTCGCAACTCCAGAAAAGATTCAAGCCGCCGCGAGGAAGGCCATTCGCGCACAGAACGAGGGTAACCAAGTGGTCGTGGTTGTCAGCGCGATGGGGCACCAGACCGATCATCTAATCGAGTTAGCGAGGCAAGTGAATGCAGAGCCACCTGCACGTGAAATGGACATGCTTCTGAGTACCGGGGAGCAGGTCAGCGTGGCTTTGATGGCGATGGCGATCCACAAATTTGACAAGAAGGCGGTATCGTTAACAGGTGCGCAGATGGGGATCCGAACGGACAGTTCGTATACCAAGGCTCGCATAAAGACGATTTCGACCGATCGTATTCGTCGCTTGCTCGACGAAGGCAACATTGTCATCGCGGCGGGTTTCCAAGGGATCGACGACGACTTTAACATTACTACCTTGGGCCGTGGCGGGAGCGACACGACAGCTGTTGCGCTTGCTGCTGTGCTCGGTGCGGATGCTTGTGAGATCTACACGGATGTCGATGGCGTTTACACGACCGATCCTAGATTGTTGCCAGAAGCTCGCCAGATGGGGCTCATCAGTTACGACGAGATGCTTGAACTTGCCAGTTTAGGGGCGGGGGTCATGCATAATCGTTCGATCGAGTTTGCAAAGAAGTTTCATGTTCCGATTCGAGTGCGAAGCAGTTTCTCAGATGCTCCGGGTTCGATGATTGTAAGCATCCCTGAGTCTCCATCGGTTCCCGTCTGCGGTGCGGCTTTGACGTTGGACGAAGCACGGTTGACGATTAAAGGTGTCTTGGACTCGCCTGGTATGAGTTATGAAATCTTCAAGCGACTTGCCGACCGCAAGATTACCGTCGACATGATTGTTCAGAATATTGGGATGGACAATCGAGCGGATATTTCGTTTACGGTTCCGAGCGATGAACTGCGCGACGCTCAGCGAGCCATTCAAGAGGCGATGCCATTGGTACAAGCCTCTGGAGTAACGATCGATGATGCGGTGGCTAAGGTTTCGGTGGTTGGGTTAGGGATGGCGGAGCAATCGGGTGTCGCGGAGAAAATGTTTGCGGCTTTGGCTGCAGCGGGCATTAACATCCAGATGATCACCACGAGCGAGATCAAAATCAGCTGCCTTGTTCAGCGCTCTGCGGGAACTCAGGCCCTGCGTGCGGTTCACAGCGCGTTTGAGCTTGATAAAAAACCAACGGATGCAAACCAGTGGCACATCGGGCAGTCGCAACTGCAGAAGGGGAGTCCAGATGCCGTCGTCGAGCGTCTTCGTTCGACCAATTTGGAGCAGCTAACGCTGTTGGATATTTCGTTGCTCGATCACCAGGCCCGTATCACTTTAAGCGGGGTTCCAGATACGCCTGGGTTGGCAGAGCAGGTTTTCCGTGAAATCGCTGCGGCTGGTGCTGTGGTTGATATGATCGTACAAAGTTGTGACGGGCATGAAGGTGAGACGTCGATCAGTTTCACGGTGCCAAATGAGCAGATGGATCGTTGTCTGGATGTGCTCAACAAAAAAGCAGGATACGGGGTACGCAAAGTTACCAGTGCTGCAAACATCTCCAAGCTGTCCGTAAGTGGTATTGGACTTCGAAGTCATACGAGCGTAGCGATTGCCTTGTTCAAGGCGCTTGCAGACGAAGGGATCAACGTGTTGATGACCAATACGAGTGAGTTGCGAGTCAACGTCGTCATCGAAGGGAAAGACGCCCAACGCGGGCTTGCTGCCCTCAAGACAACCTTCGCGAGTGCATTGATCTAATGGTCTCAAGTTCAGTCGTTCAGGAAGTGGTGTTAGCAGCCAAGAAGAGCAGACCGAAGTTCGTATACTTCGATTTGGGAAATGTGTTGCTTTTTTTTGACCACGGGATTGCGGCGCGTTCGATGGCGAGAGTCATCGGTGTGGAGCCCGAGGTGATTCGCAATAGTGTTTTCGATTCCGAGCTTCAAATCGGTTATGAGCGAGGGGAGCGAACCACAAGGGAATTCGTCGCCATCCTGGAAGAACAATTTGGCAAGCCACTTTGTATCGATGCATTGAAGGAGGCTGCGGCGGATATTTTCGTACCGAATGCGAATATCCTACCTGTCCTCGAAAAGATCAAGCGAATGCAGATTCCGATGGGGTTGTTGTCGAATACTTGCGAAGCGCATTGGGAATGGATCTTAAGGATGCGTTACCCTCAAGTCTTGGGATGGTTTGATCCCATCGTCTTATCGTACGAAGTTCAAAGGATGAAACCTGAGCCGGAAATTTATCAGGTTGCTACCGCGTTAGCTAACGTCGCTCCGGGCGATATTTACTTTACAGACGATCGCCAAGAGAATGTTCTAGGGGCGATTCAAGCCGGTTGGCAAGCGTCCGTTTTCACGAGTGCAGATCGGTTGATGGATCAGGTTTCGGCTTGGGATTCACTTCATTAATTGCTAGCGGTTTACCCCGGCTTGAAGTGAGTTTGTCGGTGTTCCTGAGGTTGTGGCCAGGGTGAGTCTCTCAACGTACTTGCTGATTTCGTTGTGATGGATAACGGGCAGATCGCCTGGAATGCTGTATTTGATACCAGCCATCGCGTTGCCCCAACGCAAGGCTTCATCGAGCGACCAATCCTGTAAGAATCCATAGAGGAACCCTGCCGAGAACGCGTCTCCACCCCCAAGTCGCCCCACGCTTAGCTGCCCACCGTCATCGATACGAATTGTCGGCACGTGAACACAAGCTCCGGAACAAGCGGCGATTGCACCTGCGGCGCCTAGGGTGATTACGGTTGGCTTGCCGTTTCTCAGGTCGCAGAGATTTTGAACCACTTTTTGGTTTTCGCAATCCAACGGTAATTGCAACCAAGCGGTGGCATCTCGTTTTGCGAAGAACACGAGGTCGGAGTCTTTCACCCAGGAGAGGGTATGTTCTCTCGCGGAGTTCATATCCCAAAGTTTAGCGCGATAGTTAAAGTCAAAGCTAACTTTTGCACCTGAGGTGGTTGCGAGTTCTCTCGCTGCGAACATCATCTCTCGGGATTGTGGCCCGAGGGCAAGCGAGATACCGGTCGCATGAAACCAGCGAGCCGTTTGCAGTGGTGCGGTCGGTAGTTCTGTAGCTGTAAAGTTTGCGAATGCGGAATCGCGGCGATCGTAGATCACCTCACCGGGCCGTGGGGCTGAGCCTGGTTCGTAAAAATAGAGCCCAAGCCGATCGCGATCTGTCCATACGACGTGCTGAGTATCGACTCCATGCATTGCAATCCCGCGCGCAACTTGTTGCCCCATAGCGTGGTTAGGAATCCGAGAGATCCAAGCCGTTTTTAGCCCAAGGCGCGCTAGGCCAACAAGCGTGTTGGACTCGCTGCCGCCGAGATGTACTTCCAACTCGCTAGACTGCTCGAGTCTTAGAGGGTGCTTGGGAGAAAATCGCAGCATGGTTTCGCCGATAGAAACCAAATCATACAACGGAGTGTTCATGCAGGACGCCTTTGATGCGTTCGTTGTCACAGGGGGTAGAGTTGCTTATCGAAGACTGTGGAAGATTACCGGAAGCCGTAGAGCGTAAATTCTACACGACGATTGGTTGCGCGGCCTGCGGGGGTTTGGTTCTCCATGATAGGCTGCGAGGCACCGGCTGCTCGGGCGGTCAATTGTCCCGGTTCGAATGCACCTCGCTGACGCCAGTAGTATTCGATCGCCTTTGCTTGGGTTTCGGTAAGCCTTGTCGCCTCGATCGCCACCGGGTCAGAGGTTGAAGAGGTCGGTGTCTGGCCTTGAACGGAGGCTTGTAGCGCTAACAATTCCGGCGAGAAATCTGGAGCTGATTTGGCGACGGCATCTGTATGGCTTTCGATCATGATACGAGCAGACGAACCGCCGGTTTGGAGAGCTTCTGCAACTCGGTCTAACAGACCACCTGCGCTGCTAGTCCATTGGGTGGTGCCCGGTTGAAATAATTGGTCTGCCGGTACTCGCAGACGCAACGAAGTTCCATCGGTTTCTACTGGGTAACCGAGGCTGCGGAGTGCTGCAACGATTTGGCTTTCGGATCCTGCGGTTTTACCACTGGTACCGCTACTCGTGTTCGCCGTTAATCTAGCGCTGCTTCGCGACGGAGGGTTTGCAGAAGAGCCCGGGGGGGAGTTGGTAGTGAGGTTTCCTGAGTTAGAGTTTGGGGCTTTATTTGGTGCAGCGAGTGCTAAGCGAGCTTGTTGGAGTTGTGCGGAAAGGTCTCCGAGTTGACGTTGCATTAGGTCAGCACGTTCGCGTTGGGTTTGCGATTGCTGCTGGGCTAATGCGAGCTGGTTGTACAACTGTCGATTATTTTCATCGAGGACTCTAGCGCGTCGTTCAAGTTCTGCGATCTGGGCTGCACTTGCTAAGGAGCTTGATCCTTCGCCTGCGACCGACTTTGAGAGGGCTGCAAGACTACCATCAGGGGCTCCAATGGGTGGCATGTTGGTGGAGAGAGGAGTTCCAGATGGACTTACTGGTGTTGTCTCTGGAGGCGGGGCGACCGCAACAGGGCCTCCAGGGGTAAAGGGCTTAAATATTGGCGAGTTGGAAGAAACGAGGTAAGGCTGGCTTTTGGGGCATCCGCAAAGCGATATCGATACGATGGATAGAATCCACATGCCACCAATCATGAGTCGATTTGCGTTTAGGAAGATAGACACGCTGCGATTCTTTATGGACGCATGGGGATCCGCGTGGTTGGATGAGTTGACGGAACCTAGGTGAGTGGAGCTCATTGATCCAACGAATCCCTACGGATCGAAGCGACGCGAATTGTGAGTTGATTAGTATTAGATCCGTACCAAGTTTGTTCCGTGTAGGGCAATCCCAAAGGGGGTTTGCTAGCGATACGCGTGTGGGGGCTTTTGGAATTCGATCTAGCTTTCGAGTCTCAGGTTTTGCTATCAGACAACAGGGCGTGCAACGCACCCGGTCAGGATGCTTGGGATGTCGGATTTCCAAGTGGTTCCTTCAATTAACGCAATTATTTCGTCACACGGACTATGTCAGAATCGGAACTTCAACGCATCCGACAAGTTGCAGCGGCCATTATTCAGATGGACGCGGATTCGGCCGAGCAGCTAATAGCTCATTTTCCTATTGAGTTGCAGACCAAGGTTCGCAAGGAGATCGAGCGAATCGAAATGGATTCTGTTGTGGTGGCAGGGAGCGTAAAACGAGCGGCTGGTGGGCAATCCACTACTTCTGATGTAGGGCAAGGTATCGCCGATCGTGCGCCTCCGGATTCCCGCGTCGAGTTTGATGAAGTGACTGGTGGGGTGGGTGGACTTGACCATTCGGTTCAGAATTTGTTGGGACGAAGCGTTGACGATTTTGTGTGGTTGGAAAGCTACACATCAGAACAGCTAGCAAGTAGCCTTGCGACATTGCGACCAGTAGTTGCTGCGATGATACTTAAGCATTTGCCTCTTGAGATCGGTACCCGCGTCGTGCAATTGCTGCCGTCGACCTTTGCAAGAACATGTTTGAGTGCTGTTCAGAGTTTGCATTCAGCGCATCCTGATGCATGTTCTATCGTTCTTTCGCAGTGGCGCTTAGAGTTAGCTGATCAGGTCGGTCGTCAGACCATCGAGCGACGCGAGGACGAAAAGGTGCGGGAGTTGCTGAAGGCTTTGGGGGAAAATGGAGCGAATGGCGTTTCTGATTCGTTCCAGAGTACTGGCGTCGATTCGCATGGATCCAAGGATATTGTCCCGCGTTTGCCGGCCGATATAGGCTCGGGGGGAGAAGCGTCCGTTACGGAGGTGCCGATAGTGTCCTCTGCTGCGATTCAGGGGGCAGTTGCTGTGTCGATGAAAGGGCCAGCGTCGGGATCGCCCTCTGGTTCAACTTCGGTTGTACCCGGATCTGTATCGAATGTGAGTGCACCGAGTTACAGTACCAATAAACTTGGTGGAGTGAAGTCAGCGACGGGGAGTGCCAACGCGCGGTTGCATGATTCAGGGGCATTTGTGATTCCAATTGATCGCAAGCTGACTCGTAGTGAACTGTTACGAGATTTATTGCAGTTGGAAGATGTGGAGCTTTTGCGAGTCCTTTACCAGCACGAACCGAAGGTTGTGTTGAGTTTTCTCGCGGGTGCTGGCAAGCCTCTGCGGCATCGCATCGAACAATTAACAGCACCGAAGTTGCTAACGAGGCTACGTCGTGAGTTAGCCAGTCACCGGCAGCCTTCTGAAGAAGAGTGGCGAGGGATTGCAACACAAATCAACCAATCGCTTCGTGCATTGCATTCGGTTGATGCAACCACAAGTAATACAGTCAGTCGCGTTTCCGCGTAGGTTATTTCAGGAAGGTATCCAGGCGAGATGGCATCGATCCTAAAACCCAAATCGCTATTTGCAAAATTTGCGAATCCAGTTGCCTCAAATGCTCCGGCTTCGGGCCAAGCAACGCCAGGTGTTTCCGCGGAATCATCAGTTGGCATGCCGGATGACTCAGGGGCGTATTCCCTTGGGACTGGATTGAAAACTAGCGGTGACGCTATCGCGCCGGTATCGAGTTCGAGGTTGGGGGCGGGTGTAAACGATAATGCAATGTTGGACGGGATTCGGCAGCAGGCTCGATCGATTCTTGAGCAATGCCAGCGCGAATGCGAAGCGTTGAGAGAGGCTACGAAACAACAAGCCATCGACGAGGGGCAAGCGATCATTGATAGGTTAGCTCGTCAGCAGGCAGATCAGATCGCGCAGGAGCGAGTACAGGAGGTTTTGACTCGGGTCGATACGCTCTGTGAAGCGCTTGAGTTGGCGACGGAGGATTGGTTGCGCAACTGGCAACATGAAACGGTTTCGTTAGCGATAAAAATTTCCGAGAAGCTGTTAGTGCGTCAAATTGAAAGTGATCCAACCATATTATTGACTTGGATCGAGGACATGGTCCGATTGGTTCAGGGGCAGCGGCGCATAGTCATCAAGCTCAGTACACAAGACGCGATGCAGATTTCGGATGCTTTACCCGAATTGATCGCTCGGCTTTCGCCTGGAGTGGAGTTTCAGGTTATTGAGGACCCAACCTTCTCCGTTGGATCTGTAGTTTTGGAGACGCCTGAAACCACGCTTGATCGGTCTTTAAAAACACAGCTCGACCGTCTCCAGCAAGAATTGGCTTAGGGTTTCTAGCCGATTGATAGTGACATTTCATTCCTTTGCATTGAACGATCATCTATGAACCGAACGATTGCTTGTGAAGCTAATACCGAAGGTGAAGCTATTGGTGCGGTGGATGTGGAGAGCCTCAAGCAACGGATCGCGGGTCGTTTTCCAAAGCTACCGCAGAGTTCGCAATGGAATCAGCCTCTGCAGCGGTTGTTGCCGTTTTGCGTTTCTGGCAAAGTTTGTTCGTTGCATGGGGGAGTGATTACGGCCCAGGGGTTACCGCTTCCGATCGGAGCGGTAACGCAGATCCATCGTCAGGGACTTGATCCACTCGAGGGTGAGGTGATTGGTTTTGATCATCAACAAACGATCATCGCTCCGCTGGATCCACTTGAAGGCGTTCGTTCCGGGGATCGTATTGAGCTCAAACAGTCAGCGCGGACGATTCGGATGACATCGGACGTATGCGGTCAGGTGTTGGATGCAACCGGTTTGCCTCTTGAGGGGGGGCGTTTACGGACGGCTGGGTATAGGGTACCGGTCGATGCACCTGCTTTGGCACCGCTTTCACGTGTACCGATTCGAAAACCTTTGCAGACAGGGATTCGCAGTATTGATACTTTGTTGACGATAGGTCAGGGGCAACGAGTAGGTGTATTCGCTGCTGCAGGGGTTGGCAAAAGTACATTGTTGGGGATGCTAGCGAGAGGGACGCAAGCAGATCATGTAGTGATTGGTTTGATCGGAGAGCGCGGGCGTGAGGTACGCGAGTTTCTAGAAAACGATCTTGGGGAAGTGGGGCGTAAGAAATCCACCACGGTCGTCGCGACCAGCGATCAAACGGCGGCGAAGCGGATTTTGGCTGCGAAGACAGCGACGGCTATTGCTGAGTCGTTGAGGGATCAGGGCAAGTCGGTATTGTTGCTGATGGATTCATTAACAAGGTTTGCAACAGCTCAGCGTGAGATTGGGCTGGCGGCTGGTGAAGCACCCACAACGCGAGGATACCCCACAAGTGTTTTTTCTGCTATTTCGCAATTGGTGGAGCGATCGGGTAACGCACAGCGTGGATCCATTACTGCCATTTACACCGTATTAGTCGAAGGAGACGATCACAACGAGCCGATCAGCGATGCGGTTCGTAGTTTTGTCGATGGACATATCACTCTATCGAAATCCCTGGCCGATCACGGACATTACCCTGCGATCGATGTTTTACGGAGTTTAAGTCGGCTTCAGGAGCATCTGACTTCTCACGATCAGTTTGCTTTGGCAAATGAGCTGCGGAAGTGGTTAGCGATCTATGATGAGCATCGCGAGTTGATTCAAATTGGAGCTTATCCCCACGGCAGTAATCGGCAGATTGATCAAGCGATCAGGCTTAAGCCTGCAATCGACTCTTTTTTGGTTCAATTGAGATCGGATCGCATGGCACCTGAAGAGTCTTGGCATGCCTTAGCGCATCTTCTTCACCGCGAGTCCGAGGGCTTTCGTGCAGCTTAAGCGATGAACAACCGAGATATCCATAAGCAGTTGATAAAAGTTCGACGCTGGCAACGCGATCAGCAGGTGGTTCAAGTCCAGAGTACGGAACGAGCGATCAGTGCTTTGAAGGGCGAAATTGAGCAATTGGCGATTGCGATTACGCAATGGAGCGATGCTCGTCGAGCTTTGCAGTCTGGGATCATCAAATTGAATAATTGGCGAGAGAACGAAACGCACCGGAATGAACTTTTGCGGTTGCACGAGCGTTATGTTGACGAGCTAGATGGATTAAGTTCGACGTTGGAAGAGCAAAGGACGGTGCTTTTGGAGCGTGAAAAAAGCTTGAAACAAGTTGAAAAGCTCGATGAAGTAAGGATGGAGCATCAAGCGGAGCAATTGCGTTCCGACGAACAAGCGAATCTCGATGAGTGGTCTGGAGCTCAGGCGAGAATGTCTCGCACGACACGGCCGTGAACATCCGTTAGCCGGAAGTCGCGTCCTGCGTAGCGGTAAGTCAATTTTTCGTGATCAAAGCCCATCAGGTGAAGGATTGTGGCGTGCAGGTCATGCACACTCGTGGGGTTTTCTTCGGCGCGAAAACCAAATTCATCGGTGGCACCGTAGGTTGTTCCACCGCGAATGCCTCCACCTGCTAACCAAACGCTGAACCCCCAGTGGTTGTGATCTCTTCCAGAGCCACCTTCGCTTACCGGCGTGCGTCCGAATTCACCGCCCCAAAGTACGAGTGTATCGTCAAACATCCCCAATCGTTTAAGATCGGTAAGAAATGCTGCGATTGGTTGATCAATTTCCCCGCAGTTTGTACGCATGTTCTTTTCGATATCACCGTGGTGATCCCACGGTTGACCTGCACCGTGCCACAACTGTACATACCGGACGCCGCGTTCAAGCAATCGCCGAGCCATAAGGGTTTGCCGACCGTGGACTGTATCGCCATAGAGGTCGCGAATATGCTGTGGCTCTTGTTGAATATCGAAAGCATCGGCTGCTTCGGTTTGCATGCGAAATGCCAGTTCAAAGGATTGAATTCTCGCTTCGAGTCTCGGATCTTCTTTTGCAGCGGGGTGTTGTTCGGCGAGTCGACGAAGCAGTTTGAGTTGGCGTTGCTGCACTGTGGGTGTTGCGTGCGGGCTTCGGATATTCTCGATTAGCTTTTCGAGTTCTGTATGTCTGGGATCGATAAAGGTGCCTTGATAGGCACCAGGCAAGAAGCCATTTTGCCAGTTAGCTGTATCTTTGATCGGGTATCCGCCGGGGCACATGGCGATGAAGCCAGGCAGATTTTCGTTTACAGACCCCAATCCGTACATGAGCCACGATCCGAGGCTCGGGCGAGACTGAACGGAGTCTCCACAGTTCATTAGCATCAGGGAAGGCTCATGATTTGGAACTTGAGCCACCATTGAGCGGATCACTGCGATGTTGTCGGCGTGGGCGGCTGTTTTAGAAAACAGTTCGCTGATTTCCAGTCCACTCTCGCCGTATTTTTTGAACTCGAAGGGGCTAGGCAACGCCCCCCCGGTTCGGCGTTCTGTTAGATAGTTCATCGGCAGCGGTTTGCCGGCGTACTCCTTGAGTTTTGGTTTTGGGTCAAAGGTGTCTACGTGCGAGGGACCGCCATTTAGAAAAAAGTGAATCATGCGCTTCGCTTTTGGGGCGAAGTGCGGTGCTTTGGCCCTCAGCGAGTTGCTCGGTTGGCTCGCGGATACACCTGCGGGTTCTTGGGCAAACGATCGTGAGGAGTCGGTTGAGTTGAGCAGACCTAGACCGAGCATCCCCAATCCCATGCCGGAGGATTCGAGAATCTGACGTCGGCTGTAGTTCGGTTTGTTCTGCATGATCAATCCACGTAGAAGGTTTCGTTGGATAAAAGCAAGAGTTGCGCTAGTTGAGCCAACGGAGGCAGTGTATTCACTGCGGGCGCGGTTTCTTGTTGCGCATTTCTCACCGATTCACTTAAAAACTCGATTGTCATTTGTTTTTCGATATCGGTTGCAGTGCGCTGCAAGATTCGTTGAAAAACACGATTGACATCATCTTCG
Organism: Pirellula sp.; assembly: GCA_040373655.1. Taxonomy (GTDB): domain Bacteria; phylum Planctomycetota; class Planctomycetia; order Pirellulales; family Pirellulaceae; genus JBKCUI01. The sequence goes on from JBEICB010000049.1 coordinate 21,627, forward strand.
TTGTTACGGTTCGGGTAGGTCCGTTGAATATCTTCGACCATTAGCTTTGCAGCTTGGGCAGGCATCGGGTGATTGAGCAAGAACAACGCTTGTTGCGGTATCAATGTTTCAGAACGTTTCGGGTTATGCATATCGGGATTTGCAAAATCGAAGTTCTGCAGAGTCATTGGAAGGTATTGTCGATCGATGAAGGTGTACAAGCTACGTCGAGCCAGGGACTCGTTGTTCACACCGAGTGGATCGACCGATTTTCCGCCGACTCTGGCAATCATTGCTCCGCTTGATGCGATCAGTAGGTCACGGGTTTCTTCCCAATTCAATCGGCGGCGGTTCATCCGCCAAAGCAATCGATTCTCGGGGTCTTTGGTTACGGCATCTGAGTTGTTTGCGGATGAAGAGCGTCGAAACGCTGAGGTGGAAACGATTTCATGGATGAGCCAGCGCGTACTCCATCCATGTTCCATAAACTCCCAAGCTAAGCGATCAAGCAGTTCGGGGTGAGAAGGAGGATCGCAACGAGTTCCGAAATCGCTTGTGCTTTGAACCAATCCTGCTCCGAAGACTTGTTGCCAAACCCGATTGACCCAGACTCGCGCGGTCAGCGGATTATTTGGTGATACGATCAATTCGGCCAATTCCATTCGACCGCTTCCACGCGTAAAGCTCTTGGGTGTCGGTTCTTGGAGAGTATGAGAAAAGTGCTCTAGGTAGCCTCGTTGTACGAGTTCCCCTTTTTTGTTTGCGTTCCCTCGTTTCAGCAGTCTCGCATCGCTGACTAAATTGCGATCGCGAAGGATTCCCAATTCAGCAACCGGCTCAGGGGCTTGTATCAACCATTGGTCGATGTCGAGTTGAGCTTTCCAGATTTCGACGCAAGTGCCGTTGTCCCAGTACCACTCTGTAGAATCGATAGGTTCGTCGGGAATGTAAAAACCCGAGTTTCTTTCGAGCAACAATGCTCTCAATGGTTCAAGAATTGGCTGGTTGGAGCTCTCAGGTGCCTTGCCTTCGCTTGCGGTTCTTCTTTCGACTTCCTCTTTCCACTCTTGATCGATTGCTTCTACAAGTTTTCCGTAGCGGTCTGCTAGATCGCGATGGGATTTGGGAGTCGGTTCGAGAGCTTGGCGTACTCGGGAATCGATTTGTAGTTTTTTGCTATCGACCGTGGCGAGCCACTCTTTTGCTCGGTTTTCGAAGTCCTCAGGCGGGAGGGCTGAAAGGTCGGTCCAAGGGCGAATGACAGGATGCGAAGCTATTTCCGGAAGACCCAAAAACCACTCCCAACGGTGTACCAAAGCGGGGATCAAGTCCTCTTTGGTAGAGAGTTGGTTGAAGTTACCTTCGGGATACTTTTCCAATTCGACTTGGGTTTCGAGGTAATCCGCGAAGCGTTTCTGAATCCGATCGTTGGCCTCTGTTCGATGTTTGAGTGTTACCTCACGAAGTTTAGCTTTGCGTTCCGCTAATCCTTGTCGAAATTCCGGGGTGTGCTGCTGCATGCGACTAGGTAATTCGACCCGTTCATCAATACAGCTTTGGAATACCCCGGAGAGGCTGTAGTAGTCTTTTGCTGTGATTGGGTCATATTTGTGATCATGGCAACGAGCGCATTGAACCGTCAGTCCCATGATGCCTCGAAATACGGTGTCGAGTCGATCATCGATAATATCGTATTGAATCGCTAGAAATCGTCGTCCTAGCGTCAGAAATCCGAGCGCGGCCAAATCTGGGTCGCCGTCGGGAACAAGTTGATCAGCGGCCAGTTGCATGCGAACGAATTGGTCATAGGGCATGTCATCCGCAAATGCTTTGATGAGCCAATCTCTGTACGCTCGAGAGAAGACAAAAGTGCGCTCTTCCCGACCGTATACGTATCCTTTGGTGTCTGAATATCTTGCCACGTCCATCCACAATCTGGCCCATTTCTCTGCGAATGGCATTCCGGAGAGGATTGCCTGGACTCGGTGATCCCAAGCGTCTGGTCGGGGATCGTTGACGTAGGCTTCGACTTCGTCGTCGGAGGGATAAAGTCCTGTTAAAGTCATCGACAGTCGGCGAAACTCGGTGCGTCGGTCGGTTTGTTCGTTGGCAGTTAGACCAGCGGTTTTCAGTGAATGGTTGATGTGGGAGTCGATCCAGTGAGAGGTATTTTGATCGGAGGAATCAGCAACGATTGGAGCGAGTTGTGTTGCACCGGGTCGCAGGGGTTGGAAAGCCCAATGTTCGAGCGCGACTTGGGCCATCGACCTTTTATTTGTCGGGAGGGTTTCTGGCCACTGAGCTCCGAGTTTGAGCCATTGTTTTAGACTGTCTACTTCGATAGCGCTGAGTGATTGGTTAGTTTCTGGGGGTGGCATCCGTACGTCGGGGTCATTGGATGTCACACGGCGGAGGAGTTCACTTTTTTCGAAGTCGTCCAGGGTGGCAGCAGGACCGGAGTCTCCACCTTGGAGAATGCCCGTACGGGAATCGAGCCTCAACCCTCCCCATTGTTTGGATTCCCCGTGGCAATCCCAGCACTTTTGGGCGAGAAGGGGGCGGATTTGGGACTCGAACCAATCGGGTTCTTGAGCGTGGGCAAGGTTGCACAGGGGCGCCAGTTTGCAAGCAGAGAGCACTGCAATTAAAAACAAAACGGAACGATTCATACGCGTTGATTAAAAACCGAGGAAACACGTCTTCGCAGTGCCATACTCCACCGTTTAGAATATACACTACCTCGGGTAGACTTTCTCGAATCGACTTTCGATCGGATGAGAATGATCGCAACGGAGCCGATGTTCTTTTATGCCAGATTTGATAGCTCAAGGTCCATCTGCAGCGGATCGTTGGCGACGTCCATTGCCCTTGCCCGGCGATGTTGCGGTGTTCATTCTTGGTAGAACTTCGCAGCCTTGGTCGGTTCCTTGGGACGATCGCATCTCGCGGCAGCATGCGGAACTGAAATGGACGGGTGACAAGCTACATGTGACTCGATTGATTGAGTCTCGCAATCCGATCTTTCACCGGGGGCTTCGCAAAGACGAGTTTGAGTTGGGGGTTGGGGATCATTTCGTGATCGGTCAAACAACTTTTAGTCTTGTCGATCAACGGATTCGTGTGGTTGCCAAGTCGGAGGTACCTCCAGCGATGACGGAGCAAACGTTTGCTCCATCACAATTGCGAAGTGTACGGTACCGGGACGCAGACCGTAGGATTGACGTTTTGAGTCGACTTCCGGAAATCATTTCTGGCAGTTCGGGGGACGAGGAGTTATACGTTCGTGTGGTGAACTTATTGATGCAAGGTATTCCGCAAGCAACTTTTGTGGCCATAGTATCAAGGCATCGAGAGTTTGAAGTGGAGCCCCCGATGCCATTACCGCCGATAGAAATGACACCATGGACGCGTCAATGGCCAGAGAGCAGTGACGCGGGGATTCGGATTTTGCATTGGGATTCGCGGGGGTTAGTAGCAAGGCCTTTTTCACCGAGTGCCCAACTGATTCATCAATCGCTTGGATCAAGCGAGAGTGTATTGCATGTTTGGAGTCGTAGTCTGGATCGCCATACGCCTATGCAGTACACCCAGTCTGAGAACATTGATTGGGCGTTTTGTACTCCGATCTTGAGTGAAGCGACGCATGGTTGGGCGATTTACGTGGCGGGGGATTTTTCAAGTATGAATGCGGGTGCTGCACGCAATGCGACGATGATGGTATCCGACGATCTCCAAGACGACATCAAGTTTGCGGAGTTGACGGCCTCAACGGTAGGAACATTGCGACAGACGCGTTTGTTGCAACGACGTCAAGATTCGCTTCGTCCTTTTTTTGCACCGATTGTTCGGAAGGCATTGCAGACCAAAGATCCGGAGCAGGTGTTAACGCCCAAAGAGACCAAGGTGTCGGTACTGTTTTGCGATTTGCGAGGGTTTTCGAAGCAAAGCGAAGAGTCGAGTAATCGATTGCTCGAGTTACTGCGTCGTGTTAGCGATGCGTTGGGAGTGATGACCCACCATATCTTAGATCGAAATGGAGTGGTGGGAGATTTCCATGGCGATGCGGCGATGGGCTTTTGGGGCTGGCCTTTGGAGCAATCCGATTCGGTACAACAAGCCGCTTCTGCAGCTTTGGCAATTCGAAGTGAGTTTGAACAATCGGCGGCGATATCCCATCATCCGTTGAGTGGATTCCGTGCGGGGATTGGGATTGCAACTGGGGTCGCGGTGGCGGGCCGCATTGGTACGGTGGATCAAGTAAAAGTCACGGTATTTGGTCCTGTCGTAAACCTAGCTTCTCGCTTGGAGAGCATGACCAAGCAATTGCATGCGCAGATATTAATTGACGAGGCGACGGCGGAGCAAATTCGCAGAGAAGTTCCTCGTACGGTGGCGCGTGTACGAAGAGTTGCTCGCGTCATCCCATTTGGCATGAGCAGTTCGTTGATGGTCAGTGAATTGCTTCCACCTGAGAGCGAGCCTGAGAATGTCCTGAGTGACCAGCATTTAGCTTTGTATGAAAAAGCGCTCGATGGTTTTTTGGACGGGAACTGGAACGAGTCATTTAGGCTACTGCATCAAGTTCCAGCGGAGGATCGAGTGAAGGATTTCTTGACAGTCTTCATTGCCCAGCACGGCCGAGTTGCACCGCCGGACTGGAACGGAGCGATTCGATTACCGGAAAAGTAGCGGTGAGTCGCTGCAGCGATGGTTAATTGTTGGGAGGGAGTTGGAGGAGCTTTACCATTGCGTTACCCATGGCTTCGCCGACATCCATGTACACTTCGGCTTTGCCGCCGTAGTGGCCGTTTCCGCTGCCACCTTGTGCCATAGGGTGAGTATAGATCGTTGCAACATTTCCCCTGAACTCGGGATACTTGCCATTTGCACCATCGACGGCCAAATGTGCATTGAGAACATCGCCGCTAGGTCCGGGGTTTCCTTTAACTGATTCACCTAGAGTAGCACATACAAATTTTGCGTGAGGTGCATTAAATTCGCGGCGTATTGCATGGATGAACGCTACCAAATTTTGTTCATAGTGGGCTGCATGACCAGCGTTTCCTGCATCGCGTTCCCCTTGCCAAAAGAAGAAGCCCGCTACTTCGTATTGCGTTGCACCTGGATAATGAGAATCCAGATTGGCGAGTGCTTTCTTTGCGTCTGCGGTATCTGAATCCCATTGTTTTCCAGCATACCAATCGATTGGTTTCCCG
>JBEICB010000237.1:0-6866 GCA_040373655.1 Pirellula sp.
CCAGAGACTTGCCTCTCCGCAATTGAAAACGGTTTCACGTCCGTCCTGATGGACGGCTCGCTCAAGGAAGATGGTAAGTCCCCCGCTCCTTACGAATACAACGTCGAAGTCACTCGCAAAGTTGTTCAACTCGCTCACGCACGCGGCGTCAGCGTCGAAGGTGAGCTCGGATGCCTTGGGTCGCTTGAATCCGGAGAGGGCGAAGCAGAGGATGGACATGGTGCCGTAGGTGTACTGAGTCACGATCAACTTCTCACTGATCCCGACGAAGCAAAACGCTTCGTCGAAGAAACCGGCGTAGATGCCCTCGCAGTAGCAATTGGCACCAGCCATGGCGCTTACAAATTCACTCGCAAACCCGACGGCGAAGTCCTTGCAATGACACGAATCGAAGAAATCCATCGCAAGATTCCAAACACCCACCTCGTGATGCACGGTAGCAGCTCAGTACCACAAGAGCTGCAAGACATCATCAACAAGTTCGGCGGAAAAATGAAACAAACTTGGGGCGTCCCCGTCGAAGAAATCCAACGCGGTATCAAGAGTGGTGTTCGTAAAATCAACGTCGATACCGACTGCCGTATGGCTATCACCGGCGCCATCCGAAAAGTATTGATAGAGTCCCCAGAAAAATTCGATCCACGGGATTACCTCAAGCCTGCTCGAACCGCAATGAAAGATGTCTGCGTCGCTCGCATGATCGCCTTCGGTCAAGCTGGTCATGCAGACAAGATCAAGTAATCAAGATCAAGTAATGCGGTAATCCTACCGATTCTCGCTTTCTTTTCAGACACGGATCCCGTATAGTTCCTCCGTGCGGATTGGAAAAATCCGCACACTTGCCTCCGACCGTTTTTCCGGCTGAGGGACCATAATTATGCGTTGGCCCAAATCGTTTCGGCGAGTGCAGTAGCACGCTTGATTTGCGCCAGTCTCGCAGCGGCTCCGTGTCGTGCCGCAAACGGTCGGAGGATTTTTTTACCGCGAACCTAGCCTTGCCACCACCCCTCTATCCAGGCAACTAGTTCGCGTCTGTGGCCTTTCCGACTCACCGCTCGATCCCACGGTCTACGGAATCTTTCAGGCGAATATAGTACGATACATCAGTAGTTCGATACATCGTCGCAAACTGCCAGTGACGCACCACACCCAAGCCAGGATGACTCCTCAATGCTTCTGACAATCGACGCCGTTGGAGCGTTAGCACCATCCCTTAGCTTTCTTCTCCACAAACATCCCGACAAAGTTCAATCGTTTCCTCTAAGCTTCGGAAACGCACACGTCTATTACCCAATCGTCGAAAAAAACCACGCACGCGCTTGCTTGCTCCTCGACGTCGATCCCGTCGGAATGGTGCGTGGCGCTTACCGCGAATCGGACTTCATGCTTGGTCACTACGTCAATGACCGCCCCTTCATCGCCTCCTCCTTTATGAGTGTTGCGATCGCACAAGTCTTCTCTGCTGCGTTGTCAGGACGTTGCAAAGATCATCCAGAACTCCCCGATCAAGTCGGCACGTGGAAGGTCCAAATCGATACGCTCGCTGTTCGATGTGATCCCGTATGGCTTCATCATGTCTTCGAACCGCTGGGATACCAACTAACAACCGAAGACGTTCTGCTGGACGATGCGTTTCCTCAGTGGGGACAAAGCCCTTACAAGAAGGTCACTCTCACTAAACAGGGAACACTTCGCGAAATTCTTGCCCATCTCTACGTATTAATCCCCGTCTTCGATAATGCAAAACATTATTTCGTCGGGAATGACGAACTAGACAAGCTTCTCAAACAAGGACAAGGCTGGCTTTCAACGCATCCACATAAAGATTGGGTCATTCAAAGGTATCTGCGCCGCGATGCAAATCTTGTCCGAAGCGCACTCGAGCGATTGACCCTACAAGAAGAATTCAATCCCGAAGAAGAATTCACCTCCGAATCAATCACTTCGAGTCCTCCAGTCGATCCATCCGTGCAAGCAACACACAAAGCCGAAGAACCAACCCTAAATGCCCAACGTTACGACGCCGTACTAGGGCAACTATTAAAATGCGGCGCTCGCTCGGTTCTCGATCTAGGTTGCGGCGAAGGGAAATTCCTGAAGAGGCTTTTTGCTGAACCGCACTTTCACCGAATCGTGGGTATGGACGTTTCCATTCGCGCATTGGAATTCGCTAGCCGCAGGTTTCGCATGACCGACTGGAGCGAAAGCCGAAAAGAACGACTTCAACTCATTCATGGTTCGCTGATCTACAAGGACAAACGACTCAATGGATTCGATGCCGCTGCTGTCGTGGAAGTCATCGAACATCTTGAACCCGATCGCTTGGAAGCACTCGCCCAAGTCCTGTTTGCACAAGCAAGACCGATGCACGTGATCCTTACCACTCCGAATAAAGAATACAACAGCGTTTGGGAGTCATTACCGGAGGGCAAATTCCGGCATGCAGACCATCGTTTCGAATGGACACGCGAGGAATTCCAATCCTGGTGCAATCGCATCGCGACAGCCTGTCGATACTCCGTCGAATTCCTTGGTGTTGGTCCCGAAGACGAGACTCGAGGTACCCCAACACAAATGGCGGTCTTTCATCGGATTTAAGTCCCAATCATGCCTGACAACTCCCAATCAAAACCACAACCTCCTTTGTTCGAACTGGGAACTCAGGTTGTTGTGCTACAGACCGTTCGCGGCAAAGGAGCCCGCAGCCTCTTTCCACCAGGTGTCGTCGGAATGGTTGCACGACTGCCTGCTCTCGATACTTCTAAATACCTGATCCGATTCATGGATGGTACCGAAGAAGCGATCGATGGGAGCGAACTCATCGCTTTGGCAAATTACCGCAATCCAACCCTCGAGGAATCAGCGCAGGGGAAAGAACAAGCTCGCTACTACGATCGGATCATCTATCAATGCATCATCGGATCCCAAGCATATGGATTATCGAACGACGCATCGGACATCGACCGACGAGGCATCTACTTGCCCCGAGCAGAAGACCAATGGTCTCTCTTCGGCGTTCCAGAACAAATAGAAAACGAACCGACCCAGGAAGCCTACTGGGAATACCAGAAATTTCTGATCCTCGCTTTAAAAGCGAACCCCAACGCTTTGGAATGCCTCTACTCCCCACGTGTAGAAAGAATCGATCCTGCCGTCGAACCACTCCTCGCAAATCGCCAGATCTTTCTATCGCAACTCGTCTACCAAACTTATAGCGGCTACGTTGCATCCCAATTCAAAAAACTCCAATCGGATATGCGCAACCGGGGAGAAGTGAAATGGAAGCATGCAATGCACCTGATTCGACTGCTACTCTCGGGTATCGACATTCTTCGTCATCAACGAGTAACTGTCGATGTTGCAGAACACCGAGACGAACTCCTAGCAATCCGTCGCGGTGAACGCACATTGGAGCAAATCGACACTACCAGATTGCAACTGCACAAAGAGTTCGATCGTGCACAATCGCTGACAAACCTTCCTGTTCGACCTGATTATGAAATGGCAAACACCCTCCTGATCGAAGCCAGAAAGATTGCCTGCCACCAATGAAAACCACAGACTCCCTGCCAGTTACTCGGCTCCCTCAAATCGCCTCGCAAGTCAACGAGCACCCCTATCCACTGCTTTTTGCTACGGTAAGTGGAGCACATCTCTACGGGTTTCCTTCCCCCAACTCGGATGTGGACTTACGTGGAGTCCATTGCTTGCCGCTAGAACTACTACTGGGCCTGAACGAAAAAGACGACACCGTCGAGAAATCTTCTGTTCGCGACGGACTGGAGATTGACCTAGTCACCCATGACGTGAAAAAGTTTTTCGGGTTACTCCTAAAGCGAAATGGCTACGTTCTAGAGCAATTGCTCTCACCTCTCGTTGTTTTTGAAACTCCTTATTTCGCAGAACTCAAAGCGATAGCTGCGGGCTGCATTACCCGCCATCATGCACACCATTACTTAGGGTTCGCGCAGACCCAATGGAAGCTATTTCAAAAAGAAGATCCGCCGAGAGTCAAACCCCTCTTGTATGTCTACAGAGTTCTGAAAACGGGAATTCATTTGATGCAATCCGGCGAACTAAATGCCAATCTCGATGAACTCAATGAGCTCAAGCCGCAGTCTTTTATCACAGAATTGATTGAGACAAAATGCAACGGCCAAGAGAATGAAACCATCGACACAAACTCCATTGCATTCCACTCAAAACAGGTCGAACGTTTATTCGAGGAACTCCAAACCGCGTATGAACATTCCACCATTCCAGATACACCAACGAGTGCCGAAGCGCTAAACGACCTTTTGCTGAGGATCCGAAAAAATGCCCATTGATATCCCTGAATTCTCGTTAGTGTTACTGATCGGCCCAAGTGGTGCCGGCAAAAGTACCTTCGCAAAGAAACACTTTCTTGAACACGAAACGATTTCCTCAGATCGCTGCCGAGGAATGGTTTCCAATGATGAGAATGATCAAGCGGCAAGCAACGATGCGTTTCAATTATTGCATTACTTGACGGATATCCGACTCAAGAGAGGCTTGCTCACCGTCATCGATGCAACAAACGTCAATTCAGACGAGCGAAAACGCCTTGTGGCAATCGCGAAACGCCACGATTGTTTTTCGGTAGCAATTGTGTTTAACTTGCCGGAAAATATCTGCTGGGAACGCAATCAAACTCGCCCCGACCGAACTTTTGGTCGCCATGTACTTTTGCGTCAATGGAAACTGATGCGCAAAAGCCTCAGAGAACTTGAACGAGAAAAAGTGCGGTTCATTCATGTGTTGAATTCCCCCGAACAAGTAGACGCAGCACAAATCGTACGCACGCCACTATGGTGCAATCGAAAAGCAGAGGTCGGTCCATTCGATATCATCGGGGATCTTCACGGTTGCTGCGATGAACTAGAAGAACTCCTCGATCGCTTAGGGTACATCTGGAAGCCTTGCGAACGACCATCCAACTCAGCGCTGCTGATGGACCGTGTTGCAATGCACCCCGAGGGACGCCGCGTGATCTACGTTGGTGATTTCGTGGACCGTGGACCGAGAAGTGTCGACACGCTCCGCACCGTTGCAACCATGATGCACCACGGATCCGCTTTGTGTGTTCCCGGAAATCACGATGTGAAACTGTTAAAAAAGTTCTCGGGGCGCGATGTACAAATCAAACATGGACTAGCAGAGACCCTCGCCGATATTGAACGACTCCCGGAAGAAGAACGTAAAAGCTTCATCAAAGAAACCTCTGCCTTCATCGATGGACTTGTTTCCCACCTTGTACTCGATGGCGGGCAGCTGGTCGTTGCTCACGCGGGAATGAAACAAGAGTACCAAGGACGTACATCCGGTCGAGTTCGAGAATTTGCACTCTATGGAGAAACGACCGGCGAAACCGACGAGTTCGGCCTTCCTGTTCGCCATCCATGGGCTGAAGACTATGATGGTGACGCGCATGTCGTTTATGGACACACACCTGTTCCAACCCCAAAGTGGCTCAATCGAACAGTTAATGTCGACACGGGCTGTGTTTTCGGCGGCGCACTAACCGCTCTGCGATATCCCGAACGAGAATTCGTTTCTATCCCGGCAAAACAAGTCTACTGCACCCCATTACGCCCATTTTTGATCAGCCCTACGGTACCGCAAGAAGTGATCGCAAAAGATCATGTACTAGATTTACAAGATGTACTAGGGAAACGGATTCTGCATACCAAGCTCATGGCGAACTTGACGATCCAAGAGCAGAACGCAACCGCTGCCTTAGAGATTATGAGTCGCTTCGCCATCGATCCTAAATGGCTGATCTACCTTCCACCGACGATGTCTCCAAGCGAAACATCCTCGGAACCAGGATTACTGGAGCACCCCAAAGAAGCGATCGAGTATTTCCGCGCCCAAGGAGTCAAACAGCTTGTTTGCGAAGAAAAACACATGGGCTCGCGGGCGGTAGTCGTTTTGTGCCGAGACGAAAGGACGGCACAAGATCGGTTCGGAGTCACCGATGGATCGAGCGGCGTGATTTACACTCGTACCGGTCGCCGATTTCTTAACGATTCAAACCTTGAAACCCAATTGCTTGAACGTCTGCGGCAAGCTTGCGAGCGAGCGGGGCTGTGGGATTCTCTAAACACCAGTTGGGTATGTTTTGATTGTGAACTGATGCCTTGGTCAGCCAAAGCAATCGATTTGCTCAAATCACAGTACGCAGCCGTAGGTGCCGCCGGAAAAGCAGCTTTAGGAACCACAACGCAAACACTGAAACAAACGCTTGATCGATTGACTGGAAAAGGGGACGTTCAAAGCGAACCACAAATCGAAAAAGCGCAGTCGCTGCATACTAGCTTTGAACGACAGACGGGAAAGATCGAGCAGTTCGTAGAGGCTTATCGACGTTACTGTTGGCAAGTCGAGTCGCTCAGTGATTGGAAGATAGCCCCGTTTCACTTGCTGGCAACGGAGGGAAAGGTGCATAGCGATCGCAGTCATGTGTGGCACATGGAGCAGTTGCATTTGATATGCAACCAAGACCCAGACATCTTGTTAGCTACCGACTGGTTGCTCGTCGACACCGAAGCCCCAGAGAGTGAAGAACAAGCGACACAATGGTGGATGCGAAAAACAGCAGCGGGTGCGGAAGGAATGGTCGTCAAACCGCACGATTGGATCAACCGAAGCAAAAACGGTCTTGTGCAACCCGCCGTGAAATGTCGAGGTAAAGAGTACTTGCGCATCATCTACGGACCAGATTACGATTCAGAAGAGAATCTCGTAAGGCTTCGACGTCGCGGACTTGGCCGCAAACGGTCCCTAGCTTGCCGCGAATTCGCCCTTGGCATCGAAGCCTTAGAGCGATTCGTAAGTCAAGACTC
>JBEICB010000184.1:0-9470 GCA_040373655.1 Pirellula sp.
AGATTCATTTGCCCACTCCGCTTGTCCTTCGCTGCTTCTACCCCTCCTGCAATCGCTTTCTCCAATACTGTCATATACTGCGATCGCTTGCCACCTAAACAATCAAACGCACCCGCTCGAATCAACGCCTGTAATGACGCACGATTGCAAGCCGAGCTATCGACACGGTTGCATAGATCGTAGATATCTTTGTAAGGACCATTGCGATCCCGTTCATCAGCAATTGCATCAGCAGCACCACGACTGCAACCCTTGATCGCCGAAAGTCCAAAATGGATCTTCCCATTCGCAACACTAAAATCTCCCCGAGATGAGTTGACACTCGGTTGCTCCACTACAATCCCCATCCGCTGACAATCTTCCAAGTGCTCAACAAGGGAATCCTTCCGCTTAAAATTGCGATTAGGTATATCTCCCGTCAACAGAGCAGCCATAAATTCAACTTTGTAATGCGCTTTCAGATACGCAGTTTGATAAGCGATCAGTGCATACGCAGTCGAGTGACTCTTGTTAAAGCCATACCCAGCAAACTTCAGAATCATATTCCAGAAGTCTTCCGCATCCTTGCGAGCCAAGCCAACCTCAACAGCTCCATTCAGAAACTTTTCCGCATTCGCGGCGATAATCGATTCTTTCTTCTTACTAATCGCTTTAATACAGGTGTACGCTTTTGCCAACTCAATCCCGCCGAGCCGATTCAAAATCCGCATCACCTGCTCTTGGTACACCATCACACCGTGTGTCTCCTCAAGGATCTCTTTGAGGATTGGGTGCAAGTAATTCGCCGGCTTTTTCTTGAGCTTAACCGCGATATAGTCATCGACCATTCCACCCTCAAGAGGCCCTGGTCGATACAGCGCGTTGGTGGCGATAATGTCTCGAAAATGATCGGGCTTCATCCTTTGCAACAAGTCTCGAATGCCGCCGCTTTCTAGCTGAAAGACCCCTTTCGTCTCCCCACGACGCAATAGTTCAAACGTCTTTTCATCATCCAACGGAAACTTCAACGGATCCACTCGCTCACCGCGCGTCTTCGCGATCATGTCGACCGCTTTGGAAAGGATGGTCAAGTTCCGAAGACCCAAGAAGTCCATCTTGAGCAACCCAGCCGCCTCCACGTCACCCATCGACCACTGCGTTATCACGTCGTCCTTGCCCGAACCACGCATCAACGGGACGTACTCTGTTAATGGCTTGTCCGCAATCACCACAGCCGCGGCGTGAGTACCGATGCTCCTCGCCATTCCCTCAATGCGCTGTGCGAAACTAAACAACTCGCTGATCTCAGGGGACTCTGCCGCTTTGCGCAAATCTTCGCTAGCAGCCAACGCATCCTTAATCGAAATCTTTGGATCGTCGGGGACCATCTCGCTGATCTCGGCTACTCGACTCAAAGCGACGTTGATGGTTCTACCCACATCCTTGATCGCTCCACGAGCCTTAAGCGTTCCAAATGTTCCAATCTGCGCAACGTTAGCTTCCCCATAACGGTCCTTAACGTACTTAATGATCTCACTGCGTCGCTCCTGACAAAAGTCGATGTCAATATCAGGGGCTTCAATCCGGCTCTCATCGAGAAATCGCTCGAAGAGCAAGTCATACTTAATTGGACAAACGTGCGACAAATACAGAGCATAACAAACCAATGCTCCCACACCGCTCCCCCGCGCAGTTGCCGGAACGTTGATCTCTCTGGCGTATCGAACAAAGTCCCACACAATCAAAAAGTAATTTGAGAAACCCAGTTTTTTGATCACCAACAATTCGCGATCCAATCGCTCTGTGACAACTTGTGCCAACTCTCCACCAGGGTACATCTCTTCATTGCCTTCGTATCGCTCAAATAGCCCCTTCAGACACAACGCACGCAAGTACTCATCCGAAGTCGGATGCTCCTTGGGAATCTCGAAGGACGGGAAGTTTCGACTACCGAGTTCCAAGTCGATATCCACCGAATCCGCAATGGATTGGGATCTTGCGACCGCATCTTCAAGCCCTTCAAAGTGCTGATACATCTCCTCTTGGCTGCGCAAATAGAACTGATCGTTCTCCATTCGCATCCGATTGCGATCCGTACGGTACTTACCCGTCGATATACATAACAGAACGTCTTGAACTTCTGCATCTTCTTTGTCGACATAGTGCGCATCACTGGTCGCCACCAAGGGTAACCCCATTCGCTGAGCAATATCTACGGCACCTAACAATTGCTCGCGCTGAATTTGAAGACCATTATTCATGATCTCGATAAAAAACCGGTCTTTGAAAGTTTTTGAAAACCAAGACGCAACCCGTTCAGCATCCTCAATTGCCCCGGCTGTGTCGCTGCCGCGAAGGACTGCTCGGGAGAACTCACTCGAAACACATCCGCTCAAGCAGATAATCCCTTCGTTGTACTCCTGCAATAGCTCCTTATCGATCCGTGGCTTGTAATAAAACCCTTCGAGGCTCGCCCTGGAAGCAAGCCGAATCAAGTTCTTGAACCCCGTACGGTTCTTTGCCAATAACGTGAGGTGGAAAGCTGCTTCTTTTGCAGAAGCAGCATCATGTTCGTATCGACTCCCTGGAGCAACATACGCTTCATAACCTAAAACCGGATTTATCCCGACCTCTTTGGCCTTCTTGTAAAACTCCAAAGCTCCGTGAAGGTTACCGTGATCCGTCAGTGCAAGAGCAGTCATGCCATGGGACTTCGCTCTACCCAACAACTTTCCAATCGTTCCTGCTCCATCAAGCAAGCTGTAATGGCTGTGACAATGCAAATGGACGAATGGTCTTGGAGAACTTTGCAGTGGAGAACTTTCAGAAGCTTGATCCATCGCTTCGCTTTCCTTAGCTACGTACAACAACTACGAACACCACTTGCCAAAAAAGAAGGCCGCTCACGTTTTACCACGGCGGCCTGCATTACGAACTACAACTACTCTGTCAGCCACTTAATCAACAACGTAGGCCGACAAACACTCTGGTGGCTCACCGTTTACCTAGCGTCAGCCTAGCAACGAACTCTTGAGCTACGAACTATACTGAGATCTTGAATACGATTAACTGCCAACCAGGGAATCCGGTAGCCTAAGACTTCGCTGGATCCGCTGCGCCAGTTTCTTTGGAGTCAGAACTTGGTGCTGCGCCGGCGGCGCTGTCACTCTCCGGAGCTTCGGATGCCTCAAAGCCAACTCGAGAAATCGCTTTGAATGTAGCATCCAAATCAAGATTCCCCTTGTACTTGACAAACACAATCGGATTATCGATCGCGTCAGCTTCTTTCTGCGGAGCCAATTCGATGCCGACGACACCCTTCTGCTTCGCAATCGCGGACTTGACTACCGGGTAACAGCCCGTTGGGCAAGTCATCCCGTCAACCTTAAACGAGATCAACTTGGTTTCGCCCGACTGCTCAGTTTCGGGTGCCGATGTTACAGCAACCGGAGTCGAAGAACTGGGAATCGGCTGGCTGCACGAAGAATTGCAGCCCGTACAAGCCAAACCGAGTAAACCGCTGATACAACCGCATATGCACGATGCTTGGATTAGCGAACGCAACCTAGTCATTGTTTTCAACATCTTGGATTTACTCCCTGCGAATTACTTTGCTCGACGGATTCGTTATGTCTCGCTTCCAAAAACCGCTTGGCTTTTGAAACCACACTCAGAAACTAACCGAATATGCGTTACCGGAATTTGGATTCCCCGGTACACAGTCTATCATCCAAAAGCGTTCACCTGTGGATGACGTGACTCCCGAAAAGTTCCTGCCCGATCCTATTCTAGGAACCTGGTAAGACTTTGGGTACCGGTAGCCGAGCGATTTACGGATCAGCTTGGTCGATTCAGCCCCGACGCCTACGAATCGATTGCCGTTTCGGCTATAATCGAAACGCCGACAGGAGTTTGCTCCCCAAAAATTCTTGCCCTGAGAGGACTGATTTTTCGTCTCGGGCGGAATTTGATCCGATTTCAGGGTTCCTGAATCCCTTGGGTTCCCACAATTCGATCACGGTTCGTTACAAAACAGTGCGAAAAAGCAAATCGAGTCGCAACCCTTGACCCCACAACGGGTTACCGAGAAAAGCGATCAAAGCGAGTCCCACCCTTCCCTCACACCACAGGTAGCTGCATTCATGCGACCAACACAATTCGACCGAGCTCTCCGGACAAGAAAAACCTTGATGAAGAAAACATTGCTGGCTGTTCTCGCCTCGGTGAGCACATTCTCCGCTGGGACGACGTTTGCCCAAGACGGTAAGTACGATGCTACCGCGATCGCTTCCCAAGGGGTCTCCAAGCTGAAAGTTGGAGCAAAAGACTGGCCACAGTGGGGCGGCTCACCTGAACGAAACAATGTCCCCGATTCCGGCCCACTGCCTTCATCCTTCGACGTCAAGTCAGGTACGAATGTGCGATGGTCGGTGCCACTGGGCTCGGAAACATACGGAAACCCGGTTGTCGCCAACGGGAAAGCTTACGTCGGAACAAACAATGGCTCCGGATACATCAAACGATACCCTGCAACCGTCGACCTCGGCGTTTTGCTCTGCTTTGACGACAATGACGGCAAATTCCTCTGGCAACACAGCAGCGAAAAGCTCCCCACCGGTCGCGTACACGACTGGCCGAACCAAGGAATTTGCTGTGCCCCGCTGATCGACGGAGAACGCTTGTGGTACGTCACTAGCCGCGGCGAAGTCGCTTGCTTGGATACCCAAGGATTCCACGACGACGAGAACGACGGACCATTCAAAGAAGAGACCAATGAAAACAAAGACGAAGCCGATGTGATTTGGAAGCTCGACATGATGAGCAAACTCGGCGTCTCGCAACACAACATGTGTAGCTGCTCGGTCACTTCTGTTGGCGACCTACTCTTCGTCAACACTTCCAACGGCGTCGATGACGGACACATCACCGTGCCCGAAGAAAAAGCACCTAGCTTTATCTGCTTGAACCGCGACACAGGCGAAGTCCTTTGGACTGACAACTCTCCCGGCGCGAACATCCTTCACGGTCAATGGTCGTCGCCAGCCTACGGCGTTTTCGGCGACGTTGAACAAGTCATCTTCGGTGGTGGCGACGGTTGGCTCTACAGTTTCGACGCACGCGGCGAAAATGGACAAGCCAAATTGCTATGGAAATTCGACTGCAATCCAAAAGATTCAGTCTACAAACTTACCGGAGCGACCCGCAACCATATCATCGCAACTCCAGTTGTTTACGACGGTAATGTTTATGTCGCAGTCGGTGAAGACCCAGAACACGGAGAAGGTGGTGGACACCTCTGGTGTATCGATCCCACCAAGCGGGGAGACGTAAGCCCCACGTTGGTCTACAACTCCAAAGATCCAACAGTCGTCATCGCTCCTAAGCGAAAACAAGCATTGGTCGCCGCCGAAGGAGACTTGGAACGGGACAACCCTAATTCTGCCGCTGTATGGCACTATGTTGGCGCAAATCCAAAGGATTTCGAAGAAACGATGCACCGCACTTGCGGTACCGTTGCGATCAAGAATGATTTGCTCTTCATCGCGGACTTCTCCGGTGTTGTGCACTGCCTCGATTCCAAAACCGGCACGGCGCATTGGACTCACGACATGCTCGCTGCTTCATGGGCTTCGCCACTGATCGCTGACGGCAAGGTTTACATCGGCGATGAAGATGGTGACATCTTGATCTTCGAACTCTCGCCGGAGAAGAAAGAAGTTGCTGAGATCAACATTGGGTCGGCAGTTTACACTACCCCAATCGCAGCCAACGGACGCTTGTATATCGCCAACCGAAACCGCCTCTTCTGTTTCGAAGAAGGCGCGAAGTCGGAAGGGGTCAAGTAAGTTTGACGCTTCGGCTAGCAAGCCTCAGACGCTCAGCGTATTGCCTCGCTGGACCCGAAAGGGCTCCAGCGAAATAGAAGTCTGCTCGCCGCGCATATGCTGGATCATCAGTTCTGCACTGGCCGTCGACCAGTGCAAGCCGTGGCGAAAATGTCCTGCGGCTAAATATCCATTTGAATATGGGTGTAGCGTTCCCAAGTAGGGATAAGAATCTATCGAACCGGGGCGCAATCCCGACCAATGCATAACCGGATGGTGCTCCTTCAATTCAGGCATCACCTCTTCTGCCCATCCACGCAATTGCATCAACATCGCTTCGGTTGTCCCTCGATCAAAACCGACCTCTTCCTCACAAGATCCAATCACGAGATGACCGTCTTCCCGTGGAACGACGTACCGATGCCCCTCGTTGACCACCGCCGAAAACGGACGATGTTCAAGCCGATACAACAGCATCTGCCCCCGAACCGGGTACACCTGTGTCTCAATTCCCAACTCCTTCGTCAAAAGACTTGCCCAGGCACCTGATGCGATGCAATAGCGATCCGCCGAGAGGGTCTTTCGCTCCCCTCCATTTCCACCGATTTGAAGGGACTCGATTTCATTCGCAGAAACCTTGAACCCTAGCACCTCTTGATTTGCCAAAAGTTCAACACCTAGTAGTTCACAACCACGCTTCAACGCCCCCAAATGGTGAGGATTGCGTAGTTTTGCATCTCCAGGAACGAAATAAACATCCGAATCGCAAAGAATCCCGGGCACCAATTTGGAAACTTCGTCGGATCGCACTCGCTCATACGCAATTCCCAACTCTTCCCACCACAAACAATTCGCTCGTAGCGTCGCTCGCTCGGCTGGAGTTCGTCCCAAGTAAATTCCTCCGGAGGATCGGTGCTCATTGTCGATTCCGGTAAGCTCAAGCAGCCAAGTTGTCCACTCCCGATGCAGTATGTCGGCTCGCTGTCGTAACTGCTCGATTGGATCATCAACCTGCTGCGTTGCCCCGGCAGGCAAAATCCCTGCCCCAGCCCAGGACGATTCACGTCCAAAAGCCCCTCGCTCGACCACTCCGACCTTCCAACCGCGCCGCGCACCCTCTAGAGCGATCGACAACCCGATCACTCCACCCCCTACCACCAATAAGTCCCTTTGTTCCACAAACACCCTTCCACTACCTAGGAGAAACGTCGCCCCTCAGCATCTACCATTCGTGTGTCAACACTACGTTCACTCATCGCTTGCCGTGTTCTTATCGACAATTCCTCCCTGAAGAGTCTCTAGTCAACTGGAGCGATTTCACCTGACTTGAGCTTGGCAAGGTAAACCTGCAAATTTCGATAGATCACATTGCTGAGCAATAATACCCCCAGCAAGTTAGGGATCGCCATCGTCAAAATCATCATGTCGCTGAATTCAAGAATGTTGACAGGACTGACAATCGAACCAAGAAACGTAAAGACTAAGAATAAGATCTTATAAACCATCGAGGATCCTTGGCCGAAAAGATGCACGAAACATCTTTCTCCGTAGTAAGACCAAGAAACACATGTGGAATAGGCAAACAAGAAAATAGCTGCGTAGAGAACGTACTTGAACCAACTGAGCGACGCGTTTTGCGTGATCGCTTGTACCGTGATCATTGATCCCTTGTTATCAACTGCTAGTTGCTGAACTTCTGGTAGACGATAGACCCCAGTAACTACGATCATCAATCCAGTAAGAGTACAAACTACAACCGTATCGATGAACGGTTCGAGCAAAGCAACAATCCCTTCGCTTACCGGTTCCTCCGTCTTCGCAGCGGAGTGCGCAATCGCAGCCGAACCTGCTCCGGCTTCATTCGAGAAACAAGCTCGCTTGGCTCCAACCACCAACACGCCAAAAAAGCCACCATAGAGAGCAGACGGTTGAAATGCACCGTTAAGTATCTCCATCGCAGCGGTCGGTATCCGCTGATAATTCACGAAAAGAATCGTTAAACACATACCGATGTAAGCAATACACATGAACGGTACGACAATACCGGCAAAATTTCCAATCGATTTGATCCCCCCGATAATCACCACCCCAACCGAAACCGCCATCAGTGCACCGTAAATCCACGGAGATGTCTTTAAGATTTCGAATGCAGGTTCGTTCTGGAAAGCATTCAACGATTGGGCTACTTGATAAGAGTTACCCCCACCGAACGATCCACCAATGCACAAAACAGTAAACACAATCGCAAGAACTTTCCCAAGCGGTTCGAGCCCGAGTGCTGCTAACCCACTCTTCAAGTAGATCATCGGACCACCGAGAACCATTCCCTTTTCGTCCGTCGTTCGATACATCACTGCCAACGTGCACTCAGCAAATTTGGTTGTCATACCAATCAATCCAAAGAAAATCAGCCAGAATGTAGCTCCCGGCCCCCCCAAACCTATCGCAATCGCAACCCCAGCAATATTCCCAAGCCCCACGGTACCAGAGAGCGCCGAAGCCAAGGCTTGGAAATGCGACACATCTCCACGATCCTCAGGCTTATCGTACCGCCCACGAATCAAATCGATCGCATGGCGGAATAGACGAATATTGATAAAGCCCATACGTAGCGTCAAAAAGACACCGCCAAACAAGAGCCAAACGACTACAAAAGGGACTTTCACCCCAAGCCAGCTAGGCGTTCCGAAATCGTAGAATAAAACAGCATCAAGCGGAGCGACGAGCGCTTTTCCAAAGAAGCCATCAACTCCCTGAATCCACTGCGGCAACTGCGCCTCTTCCGATTCGGATTTTGCCGGCAAGGCCTCAGGCAGTGGAATTTGAAATGGCTCTACGGTTAACTGACCAATAGGCCCCATTGCCTTAACCCCTTTGATACCGAGCGACATCAATCCGCTAGTATGCCCTGGGTTTACCTTCGAGATCTCGCTCTCGGGCGGAAGATATACGGAAGTGACACCATCCGACGAGAATCCCTCTCCATCAGCAAAACTGCTGGAAATACAAAGATGCAACGACAATACAATCGCTACAAATCCCACAACGCCACTTGCGATCAACGAGGATGCATCACGAGAAAGTCTCATAGAGAATCTTTGGGGGTTCTTAAGGAAAGAAATCCCCTGGACTCATCGGACAGTACCGGGGAACATCGCTTGGCAGACGCAAAAGGCACGAGCCACAATGATACCCAAGAACTAGACCCTACGCACAGGTATTGGCGTAGAATTTCAACGGCAATTCGCCCATAATACAATTGGCTTTTGCTTTACCCTCCTTCGATCCGCTAACCGGATATCCCGCCTCAGCTATGAAGCTCGCAACCATAAAAACCAGCCGGGTAGACTCCCTATCAGTGTGTAGCCTTCGCAATCCGAAGAGCTATGGAAATCGCAAATGCACGTTGAGGCAACTGACTTTCCTACTCGCAGCCCATGCCCTCGCGTGCGGCTTCAACCTAACACTAGCGTCAATCACGGTTGGGCAACAACCGGACGCTGTAGCGACCGACTCGGACGAGCAAGTGGTAAACTTCGCTACCGAGGTCCAACCGATCCTAGCCCGCCGTTGCTTTGCTTGCCACGGCCCAGATCAAGCCGAAGGAGGCTTGCGACTGCACGAGCGTGATTCAGCAATCGCGACCCTCGAGTCCGGTCAAATAGC
>JBEICB010000055.1:0-25110 GCA_040373655.1 Pirellula sp.
AGACCTAATATGGGTGCAGGTACCGAGGCCTAGGGGGCTCCTGCAATGATGTGGTAAATGGTTGTTTTAGTGTGGACCGCTACACATACCGTGCGTTGTTAAACAAAATCATGGTACGCCTCCGGCTGACTGCTAAACAAAATCGCGGTACGCCTCCGGCTGACTGCTAAACGAAATCATGGTACGCCTCCGGCTGACTGCTAAACGCAATCGCTGCGCTCCGCGTCTTGGCGTGAGATATTGCCGCTCGTTACCCCGACTTGGCTAACTTCGCTTGTGCCATGAGCTTGCGTTTATTACCAACGATTCGAATGACTTCGTCGGTCAATACGGCTGCCATCAAAGCAATCGCAACAATGATAAACTCCCAACTCTTCGGAATACTCAAAGCAGCGATGGACAAGAATAGCGACCGCATAACCGCCGTACCAAAGACCACGCCAACGATCGATCCCGACCCACCCCGCAACGAACAACCGCCAATAACCGCTGCAGCAACGGCATACATTTCGTAAATACTTCCTGTTTGTGATGGTTCAATTGTGTTGAAGTCAAACACCAACAAAATGCCGGTTAACCCGGCTAGCAACGAACAAATGACGTACGTCGAAATAATAATCTTATCGGTGGCAATCCCACTGAACTTGGCTGCCTGCACATTGTTTCCCAATGCCATCAGATACCGACCGAAAACCGAACGGTTAATTGCAATCCACAAGGCAATGGCAACCAATGCTAACAGAACCGCCGTCGTCGGGATCTCGATCCATGAAAAGAACGGGACACTCTGTGTCGCACCATTCGCATCCAGCAACGGCGCGTTGTTCTTGCCGTCCCACAACACCGAATGCCAACGCCCTTGACTAACGTACGGCAAAAAAGGAACCGGCAACTTAAAGGAAACCCCGTTGATCCACTCTTTGATGTTTACCAACGTACTACCAAGCCCCTTGGATTGTTCACCAGCCAAGACACGGGCAATACCGCGATACGCCAGCAACCCACACATGGTCACGACAAAAGGCTGAAGCCCCACTTTGGTTACCAAAAGACCATGAAGAAGCCCCAAGAGAGCTGATCCGAATAACACAATCGGGATCACTAACCATATCGGTCGGTGCTGAAACTGAAACCATTGCACCTCTGCATCCACGGGAAAGTTAGCGTTCGGCTCACGTAACACAACACTTAGACCTTCGTCGCCCCGTTCAACCGATACCACACTCCCTTGCACCGGTTGACCAAAAGAATTGACGAAACGCAATTGATCATCAGTGCGTATCGTCCAATCGTTCGCCGCCAATGTCACTTTAGGCAGTTGATTGTTTTTTAATGGCACCTTCTCGACCTTGAGCACCTTGGTTGTCTTCTCGGAGTCCACATGTTGCTGATTGAGCAACATCAGCATGCAAACCCCAGCCAACGCGATCACCGAACCGATCGACAAATCGATCCCACCTGTCATGATGACCAATGCCATACCCAACGAAATAAAACCAAAAAGACTGGTCCAACGTATGATCGACTTGACGTTCTCATCCGATAAAAACGATGGATTGAGCCATCCGGTTACCAACAAGATAGCCAACAACAACAAGACAACGCCAATGCTTTTAATTTGCATGTTCCAGAATCACTTTAGTGAACAACTGAGGTTGCTTCGGTGCGTCCGAAAGCCAATTGCATGATACTTTGCTCGGTCATCTCGTCGCGAGTCAATTCTCCTTTAACTCGCCCTTCATGCATCACGTACGTACGATCCGCCATGCCGAGTATCTCTTCCATTTCGCTCGAAACGAACAGGATCGCCGTTCCTCGCTCCGCCAACTGCTCCATCAAACCATATATCTCTTGTTTCGCTCCGATATCTACGCCCCGCGTCGGCTCATCGAGCAACAACACCTTGGGATTCCGCATAATCCATTTGCCAAACACTATCTTCTGCTGATTCCCACCCGAAAGAAAAGCTGAAATCTGCTGCAAATGTGGAGTCTTAATCCGCAACGCCGTGACTTGCTCCTGCCCTGCACGATGCTCGGCCGCGCGCGACAATATCCCATAGCGACTGACGTTTTCCATCGAAGCCAAAGTTAGATTGTCCCCTACACTCATCGACGTAACCAAACCGGTATGACGTCGGTCTTCTGGGACCAAAGCCAATCCCGCCGCAATCGAAGATCGAATGTTACCAGCTGGGATAGGTTTCCCATCAACCGAAATGCGACCTCCTAAAATCGGTCGCAATCCCATAATCGCTTCCAAAACCTCTGTTCGTCCAGCACCAACCAAACCGGCCATACCGACGATTTCACCCGATCGAACTTCTATGTTCACAGGATGCTCTGCACGACCAAAAACCCGAACTTCTTGTAATTGCAGTCGTACATCCCCAGGCTTCTTCGGCACGTGAGGAAAATAACGATTCAATTCTCGACCAACCATCGCATGCACCATCCGGTCATGCGTGATCTGCCCCTTCTCTAAAGTCGCAGCGTTCTGGCCGTCTCTCAATACCTCAACACGATCCGAAAGCTCTGCGACTTCCGCTAACCGGTGCGAGATGTAAACGATCGAAACCCCCTCCGACTTTAACTGCCGTATCAACTGGAATAGCTTGTCCGACTCATGCGCCGATAGACTGCTCGTCGGCTCATCCATGATGATCATGTTCGCATCCGTCGACAAAGACTTGGCAATCTCGACCATCTGACGCTGCGCGATGGATAACTTCTGCAACGAAGTCCCAGAGGGGATGTCCAATCCGACCCTCTGAAGGAACTCGTCGGCTCGCTGCCGCATTTGTCGAGACTGAATCATCCCCCACTTCGTCGGCTCACGCCCCAGGAAGATGTTCTCGGCAACCGTCAAATTATCTGCCAGATTCAACTCTTGATGGATCAATGAAATCCCAGCGTCAATCGCTTCGCTAGGATTCGTGAACCGTAACTGACTACCCTTCCACCATAACTCACCAGAGTCCTGCCCCTGAACACCCGCAAGGATCTTCATCAGCGTACTTTTGCCTGCACCATTCTCGCCGATAACGCTTAACACTTCACCGGGATTCACGTGCAGACTCACTCCCTGAAGTGCCTTGACCCCAGGGAATGTCTTGGTGATGTTTTCAACGCGTAAAATGGGTTCCATCAGTTTCCTGCAGACTCAAAGCCCGGTGGCAACGGCTTGTCTGCCAACTCGTCAATCACTCCACGCGATCGCTCTTGAGCATTGAGCACTTCCAACTTACCCACAAATATCATCACTTTGCCACCATCAGGAATCGCTTGCTTAACCAACTTGCCCGCCGCACGGCCGGCCAAGTAGTTACTGGTACCCAAGTAGAACTTGCGGTTGGACTTTGGTGCGTCAGAGTCTTGGCAAATTACCGACATCTTTTCTGCCGCCATGTTTAACATGTCGACTTGGTTCTCTGGATTGATCGGAGAAATCGCCAAACCATCAAAGCCATTGTTTACAGCTTGCTCGATCGCTTGCTTCTGCTCGTCAACCGTCCCCTGGCTTGGAAACGTCACTGCCGTTGTGGTGTTAAACACACCATCGGCCTTTTCGCAGCCTTTCTGTGCAAGCACCCAGAATAAGTCTACGCTATTGGTGACAAATGCCAACTTCGTCGGCTTGGCCGTGTCGTAGCCTTCAGAATCCGACTTGGGAATTGGCCCGTTGCCGTCCCGAATCGCTTGCACGCCAGCATTGAACTCTTGAATGTTATCCGCAGTCACCACAGAGTGCGGAACGTAAATCATCTTGTCCTCAGGAACCTTCACTTCCTGATTGCGAGCCATCGCGGCCAAATACTCGACACTCTTAAAACCGAACAAATACGGTTGCTGAGCAATCGTGCCAATGATCTTGCCGTCAGCAATCCCTGCCAACGTCGCCGGATGCTCGTCGAACCCTACAATCTTCACCTTGCCTGCCAACGAACGAGCTTCGAGTGCCGAAAGAATCGCTGGGGGATTGTAAGCCCAAAGACCCACCATGCAGTTGACGTCCGGGTTCGATACCAACGCCGATTCCGCATTGCTTTTTGCAATCGCGTCATCCTTGTTGTCTGTCATGATGTTTAATACTTCATATTTGCCAACCTTCGCAGGCAATGCATACCCAACCCCTGGGATGACGGCCTTCGAATTTGCGCTTACCGACGGGGCCGCTTGCTTGCCTTCCAACGTTGAAGTAGGAGCCCCATCCGCCGAGCTAGGAACCTTCGACGGGGGCTTCGGCGAGTTGTCACACCCGACAAGAGCAAAAGACAAACCGGCCAAAACGGCGATAGCCAACGCAGCCCGTTTCTTCCCGTTCAAACTTGTCGATTTCTTCATTACATTTGTTTTCATGTCAGGGTACCTGCCGGTTCGCTGAGAGGTTAAGAGATGCCTAGGTTTTCAAAGGACGAATCTACCGGGCTTGAAAACGTCAGATTCTAAGTGGTACAGCCACCCACGCAACATCGACCACCGGAAAAACACCCCTCCAATCCAGAATTGGGGCTCGAAACCAGACCTTACAAGCTACCAACCCCTACCGTTTCCCCCCATTTCGATCCGGAAACCCGGAGAGACCTTTCAACCAAACCGTTCACGACCGACAATACTTAATCGAGTTTTCCACCCTCGATATACAACATCCGATCAACCAGTTGCCTCCTCTATCTCCTACCCTCCCCAATCCAGCACGATGGCCGCCCAACTTCTGATCCCCCTCCTCTACCTCATACTCTGCGTTTTTAGCAACACTCTAGCATCTGCACAGACTCGGACGACAGAGACTGAGCCCAAGCTCGATTACAACCGCGATATTCGGCCAATCCTATCGAACCACTGCTTCGCATGCCACGGCCCAGATAGCGGTAATCGCCAAGCCGATCTACGACTCGATCAACGCCAACCCGCGATCGATCTGCAAGCCATCTCTCCCGGCTCGCTCTCCAAAAGCAAACTGATTTCGAGACTTCACTCTAAAGATGCCTCGGAAATCATGCCCCCACCCGAAACCCAGAAACCGCTGACACTCTCCCAAATCCAACTCCTGGAAACTTGGATCGAACAAGGCGCCGAATACCAAACGCATTGGGCCTACATTCCCCCAGCTCGTCCACCTATTCCTGCCTCCAACATCAATTCCCCTTCGCCATCACAGCCTAAGCGTACTCATTCAGTAGCCAATGATGAAGTGGACTATTGGGTGAATACAGAACTTGCTAATCAAGGCATCGATCCCAGTCCACAAGCCGATCGCCGAACTTTGATTCGCCGCCTCTACGCAGACTTGCTCGGATTACCACCTACCCCCGAGCGTGTAGAAGCCTTCATATTGGACTCCCGTCCAGATGCTTATCTTATCCTCGTGGAAGAACTGCTGAGTAATCCTCACTTCGGCGAGCGTATGGCGATCGGTTGGCTCGATGTGGTTCGCTTTGCCGACACCATCGGATACCACAGTGACAACCCTCGAAATATCTGGCCTTATCGAGATTACGTCATCGCCGCGTTCAATAATAATAAACCCTTTGACCGCTTTACTATCGAACAACTCGCAGGTGACTTGCTCCCAGATGCAACCCAAGAGACCAGAATTGCGTCAGCTTTTAATCGATTGATTCTGACAACCGAAGAAGGTGGCGCACAACCAAAAGACTACGAAGCGAGGATGCTTAGCGATCGTGTACGAGCCGTCGGCACTGTTTGGCTTGGACAAACCATCGGTTGTGCCCAATGCCACGACCATAAATACGATCCCATCACGATGCAAGATTTCTATGCCCTAGGAGCTTTTTTTGCCGACATCCAAGAAGGAATCGTAGCTCCGCGAGAAGAAGGAATCCCGGTCTTGAATGAAGACCAAACAAAAGAACTGGAACGACTCAAACAAGTTGCAGAGCAATTGAATTCCGAACAACCTCAAGACTCAGACATCGCAAAAAGGGATGCCGCAATGAGGGACGCTGCAAAAAAGGAGATCGAAACGTTCCTTAAAAACGCGCCGAAATGTTTAGTTACCAAAAGTACCGATAAACGCAGAACCGTGCGTCTGCTCCCTCGCGGAAATTGGATGGATGACTCTGGTCCTATCCTTCAACCCGCATTCCCTGCGACAATGCAGAGCCACTCAACGACAAACAAACATAATTACGTCCAAGACCAACCTCTAAGTCGACTTGATCTTGCTAAGTGGCTCGTCTCTCGCGAAAACCCGCTCACCGCTCGCGTTGTGATGAATCGCCTGTGGAAACACTTCTTTGGAACTGGCTTGAGCAAAGTCCTCGACGATCTCGGCGCTCAAGGCGAGACTCCCGTCAATCAACCATTGCTCGACACGCTAGCCTGCGAGTTCATGGACAGCGGCTGGGACTTCAAACACATGGTTCGCGCGATCGTTCTTAGCGAAACTTACAAACGCAGTACACTTGCAAATCAATCATCGCTCACCAAAGACCCAATGAACCGCTATTCCGGTCGACAAAGCCCTTGGCGACACGATGCTGAGTTGATCCGAGATCAAGCTCTTAGCCTAGCAGGGCTACTTTCACCGAAGATCGGAGGCCCGAGCGCCAAACCCTATCAACCCGAAGGTTACTGGGAAAACCTGAACTTTCCAACGCGCACCTACACCGCCGACTCCGGTGAACAACAATACCGCCGAGGTTTATACACTTGGTGGCAACGTACATTCCTCCACCCAAGCCTTTTGGCTTTCGATGCACCTAGCCGAGAAGAATGTACCGCAGAACGAACCAGATCAAACATACCCCAACAAGCTCTGGTGTTGCTGAACGATCCAACGTACGTAGAAGCCGCACGCAGTTTTGCGATGCGAGCAATAGAAGCAGTCCCCAAATCAGAATCTAGCGATATGTGGATCGCCCAACGCATTGAATGGATGATGCAGCAGACCCTTCAACGAACACCCACAGAATCGGAATCTGAATTGCTCAACTCATTGATCGAGAAACAAACTCAGAATATCCGTCAAAGTCCTTCATCGCGCCAGCCTACCACCGACATTGAAACAAATACGAACTCGCAACGCGATGTTTGGACGCACGTCGCGAGAGTCTTGCTAAATCTACATGAATCAATAACCCGTAATTAAACATGATCTCCCCATCCAACCTAACTAAGCTAATGTGTCGGCGACGAATGCTATCCGAAAGCACCATCGGTGCAGCCGCACTGTCAACGCTGCTGAACCAATCGTCTACTTCTCTGGCCAATTATCCCACCACAGAAGCACTCGTTAGCGATTCACGTGGCTTCCTAAAAAATCTCCCACTGCCTCAAAAAGCCAAACGAGTTATCTGGATGACCATGGCAGGAGGTCCCTCCCACCTAGAACTATTCGATCCAAAACCAAAACTGCGAGAAATGCACGGCCAGCCCATGCCTGAGAGCTTTACCCGCGGCCAGCAACTAGCGCAGCTTCAAGGCCAAGAATTGCGATGCCTTGGGCCTTTGTTTGCTTTCAAGAAATACGGCTCGCAAGGTACCGAACTCGGTGAACTGCTTCCAAATATCGGCGGCATCGTCGATGAAATCTGTTTGGTCCGCTCCATGACCACCGATGCCATTAATCACGACCCCGCACACATGTTCATGAACACCGGATCCCAAATCTCCGGTAGACCTAGCATGGGAGCTTGGATTCACTACGGACTAGGTTCCGAAGCAGAAAATCTGCCAGGTTTCGTCGTGTTGGTATCAACTGGAAAAGGCAGATCACCACAGCCAATCGCAGCAAGACAATGGAGCAGCGGATTCTTGCCCAGCCGCCACCAAGGAGTGCAACTGCGTAGCCGAGGCGAACCGGTTTTGTATTTGAATAACCCACCAGGGATCGATCGGAAACAGCAATCAGACGATATCGCAACCATCAACGCAATGAACCAACTGTACGCCAGCGAGTCCCAAGATCCAGAAGTTGCAACCCGTATCGCGCAATATGAACTTGCATTCGAAATGCAAACTAGCATCCCTGAATTGATGGACACTCGAGACGAAACCCAAGAAACACTCGACCTGTACGGTTGCCAAGTCGGCGACGGTTCTTATGCGAGCAATTGCCTTCTCGCACGACGGCTAGCACAACGCGGTGTTCGATTTATCCAACTCTATCACCGCGATTGGGATCACCATAGTCTTCTGAAAGAAGAACTACCACTGAGAACTAAAGAAGTTGACCGAGCCAGCGCGGCACTCGTAATAGATTTGAAACGACTCGGGATGCTCGAAGACACACTATTGGTATGGTCAGGGGAATTTGGAAGAACGCCAATGTCCCAACAGAACAAAGGCCCAATCGGGCGGGACCATCACAATAAATCGATGTCCATGTGGATGGCAGGTGGTGGTATTCAAGGAGGCACCGTCTATGGCAGCACCGATGAATTAGGTTATGCAGCTACAGAAAAAGTCTGCACCGTGCACGACCTGCATGCAACCATGCTTCACCTGCTCGGTATCGAACACAACGCTTTCACGTACAAATTCCAAGGCCTCGACTTCAAATTAACCGGAGTTGAAGGAGCAAACGTGCTCCGAGACATCCTGTCCTGAACCCGCCGCTCGCAATCCACATACCACCGCACAAATGTCTCACACAAAGACTCCAAGACGCGGAGATCAGCAATTGCGTTTAGCAGTCAGTCGAAGGCGTACCATGATTTCGTTTAGCAGTCAGCCGAAGGCGTACTCGCGCGAAACCAACCGCCATCGATTAAATCAACGCCTTGGCCTCGGTACCTGCACCCGCATTAGATCCTAACGCCTGGAAGGCCGGCACAGCCTCTGCCGGGGTCCGTAAGGCCCCGGTGACCGGCGAGCGGTCGCTACTCCAAGAAATTCGGTAGTGGTCGCCCCCCAGTACTACCCGTCGCCGGTAACTCTATCGTGACGTCTAGCGCATGCCCCAAGCCATTGTCGCGAGAAGAACTCGTCGTCCCAATGTGACCATTCGGAAGGAACAACTGTGGATGATCAAACGGTGCACGCCGATAACGAACTCGTTCGTCCGTTAACGACTGAAGGAAAGCGACCAATGCATCTCTCTCGCTATTCGTAAGTTGCAATGGAACCATCACCGGATGCACATCCCTGGCGTTCTCCTGATAAAAGTCACCACCACGATTGTAGAAATCGACTACCTCGCGCAGCGTTCGGAACCCACCATTGTGCATGTAGGGTGCGGTCAGCGCCACATTGCGAAGCGTGGGTGTCTTGAACAAACCGTTTGACACCACAATTGCATCACTTCCCAACGGCATAGGTGCCGGTATTCCAATAAGTTTCCGATATACTACTGGACCATAAGTGCTTAACAAACGAGCCTCAGAGAACGGATATCCAAAAGGATCCAAGTCTCCAATCGAGATATCCTCAAGCGAAGGACGAATTCCAAGGTTATAGAATCCTGCATCGTAAACAAAGCGATTATCTCGCCCAAACCCCATCGGCTCGACCCGCGCGTTGACGATATTGTTGACCGACGCAGAAGTAAACTCCGCACCCTGATGACAATCAGCGCAACGGGCCTTGGTGTGAAACAAGAAAAGCCCCTGGCGTTGCTGAGAAGTTAATGCAGTAAAATCGCCAGCCGCATATCGATCATACGGTGTTTGATCCGAAATCAACAACGACTGATAAAGCTGTACAGACAAGCCAAAAAACAAGCTAAAGTTCGCTTCAATCTGCGAGTACTCACCCGTTACATCCGACGCACGTGTCATCGAGGGGACGACTTTAGCAAGCGATGGCAAGGAGTTCGCATGAGAAGTTCCACCAGAAGTAGCAAATCGAGATGGCACAGGCACATCCCCATCATACTGCCACCATTCTTCCTTAAACGCAGCCTGTATCAACTCTTCGTAGTCATCAAAAATTAGCCCAGCTTTGTCAATCCGACTCCAAGTCCCTAATACACTGTCCGTACGATCCACCATTTGACGCGCCAGTGGACGTTTTTTGAGTAACTTCCGCGCAACATCTGGAAAAATTCGCCCGGATGCGGACATTTCAAAAGCACTTAAAGGTGGTCCTACCGCTTGCGATGCAAGACTTGCGTTGTTGATCGCCACCGACACAGCTTCTATATGATCTTCGTCTTCCGCGTAAAATACCCTAGCGTCTTTATCCCTCAAACCGAATGGATTGACCCCATTAAAAATATCCGATGCACGACCATCCCAAAAATTCCGCTGATTGAAGACCGCATTAATCACGGTCGGCGTATTTCTCGGTTCCACACGTCGTGCTGTTAGAGTCCCCACCCGAAACACGGAATCGGGCTGAGAACGCAAGATCTCGTTCCCGTATCCATCGACTCCGAGAAACTGGCGAAATGCAATACCTTGTGAACTGACAATATCATTACGATCCGAGAGAACTGTCGATTTTGAATCGCTCGGATTTCGTAACTTGCGCAACGGAAAATCGCTCGCCTTCAACGCATAGTTCGATCCAACCAATTGAAACGTGCGGTCAGGGTTGGCCGCGCCATTCGCAAACCACCTCAGTAACCCCGGCGATGCTTGATGACGCGACCGATTATCAGCTCCGGCGTGAAAGTGACATGTAGCACAAGCCATCACACCGTCACTTCCAACCTGCATGTCCCAAAACAAAGCTTTGCCTAAAACCAGCGCCAAATCCCGATCCTCAATGAAATCATCGAGGTTGCTCGGAACCGGTACCGGAATTTGGGATAACGGCTTTAACGGTGGTATCTTGGTCCGGTCTTGAGCACTCGCAAAAGTGATCAGCAGTACGAAAGCAACGAGAAAACCAAACGTATCTCTACAGCCGTACAAGACCTCTTCCTTCGGGGAAAGGCTCTCGGATATTTTTGAATTCATTGAGAGTAGTGAGAGATTTGCTGTTGGTCCGAGTGGATTCAGCTGGCGCAAGGGCTGCTCGTAATACTACTCAATGACTGCCAGGTAGCAAGGACAATATTGATAAAACTTCTGTCAGAAACCTGAATTTCCAACTTAGTCCTGCATTTCCACA
The DNA here is from genome assembly GCA_040373655.1 of Pirellula sp. Lineage (GTDB taxonomy): Bacteria > Planctomycetota > Planctomycetia > Pirellulales > Pirellulaceae > JBKCUI01. The sequence continues at coordinate 11,022 of JBEICB010000055.1, forward strand.
CTTTTTTTTGTCAGAAAACCCACTGCGTCAACAACGCATCTGCTGTCCTGCATCAGCAAAGAATGAAGTACAGGGTAGGTTTTGAACTCGGCCATCCCCTCCAACTTCGCTTCCTCAACGGTAACCACCGCATCATTGGGACCATCGAGCAACGGATTCTGAATCGGCGATCCGGTTAAGTCTCCAGCAAGGATCGCAAAGGGACACGGAGGAATCCCCAAATTCTCTTGAAAGCCATCCCATTGAGGCCCCAGTTGCATGCCCGCCTTGCCGGTAATCGTTTCAAAAAGCCCCAACTGAGAAAGTCGCTTTGCAAACGAAGATCCTTGGTTCGGCGGCCCGAGCATCACCACTCGATCCAACCGATCAAGCACCCCCTTGGGATCTCCTTGCGTACGCCACTGTGCGATCGCAAGTCGCGTGACAATGTTCCCTAAACTGTGCCCCGCAATCTTAATTCTCGGCTTGCCAGGTAAGTTCTCCACTAATTCGCGAAAGGCCTCCGCGTGCGAAGCAATCGGAGCACGCGTGCTGGCATACGAGTAACGTATGATACACGGAGGTCTTACGGATTGTTCCGAAGTACTTTCTCCCAACTCTTCTTGAAACGTCTCAAGCAACTTAACCTCAATCGGTCGCATGCTCGATGAAGTTCGCATCAGCCCATGAAGTAAAAAAACAACTTCGTTCGCAGGAGCTTCTGTCTCCTCTGTCGCTACTTGATGCTTTTGTTTGGCCTCGTCCAGCGCCTCAAGCATCGCTTCTTTGGTTCCCCAAGCTTTTCGGATCGATCGATCGTCCAACAAACGCCAATGATCAAGTGTGTGATTGTATTGAACTCGCCAACCATACCACCAACGATGATCGGTCCAGAACTGCTTTCCCCCTAAAGTAGGAAGCTCAATATTCAGTTTACGTCCATTGTTCTGGATCATTTCAAGCATCGCTCCTGAGTCTTCAATCGGCTCTGTTTCTGAAAAAGATGGTTCTTGCGCGTTGCACGATCCAATTATCCAAAACACACCGAGAAGGCATAGCCGAGTAGCGCAAGCAATCGCAAAGCGACACAACGGGAACTTATAAATCATACGCGTACTTCCGACGTGATCGTAGAATCAGCCTTTGCGTTCGCCAAAATCGGTGAGACAACTTCATCGAGAAACTCGTAGACTTGCTGCTCCGCACGACCTGTGTACTGCTCCGGTGCTAGAACGTCTTGGACGTTCACTTTCGCGAACGCTGGATCTTGCGAAAGCAATTCGAGCAAATTATTCGAAAGCCCTTCCTGTTTGACCCGCAACGCCGCCGCTTGACTGTGCACTCGAATCACTTCGTGCAACTCTTGGCGATCGCCTCCGGCCGCCACACCGGCCATCAGTAGCGATTCGGTTGCCATAAAGGGCAGTTCTTCGGCAAGATTCTTCGCAATCGTCTTCGGATAAACCACCAATCCCTCCGACACATTCTGCAGTAGGATGAGACAAGCATCTACAGCGAGAAAAGCTTGAGGCATCACCAAACGACGATTCGCACTGTCATCGAGAGTACGCTCCATCCATTGCGTGGCAGCTGTCATCACGGGACTGGATTGCAGACTCATTACAAATCTCGCAAGCGAACACATCCGCTCACTTCGCATAGGATTGCGTTTGTAAGCCATCGCAGAAGAACCGATCTGGTTCTTCTCAAACGGTTCCTCCATCTCCTTCTTGTTCGCTAAGATTCGCAGATCGGTGGCGATCTTGTGCGTCGTCGTGGCAATCGCAGACAACGTATCCGTCAGGAAAGCATCTACCTTGCGCGAATATGTCTGACCACTGACCGCATACGGTGCAGCAAACCCAAGCTTCTTAGCGATCCGTCGCTCCAACTCCCGAACCTTCGCGTGGTCACCTTCAAAAAGTTGAAGGAAACTCGCTTGGGTACCTGTGGTCCCCTTCGCACTGCGAGCCTGAAGGGTCGCAAGTCGATGATCGACTTCTGCCAAGTCTAACACCAAGTCATAGGTCCAAAGTGTTGCGCGTTTTCCCACGGTCGTCGGCTGTGCAGGTTGCAAGTGCGTATACGCAAGACAGGGTAACGCTGCATACTGCTTGGAAAACTCTGCTAAAGCTCGTATGCAATTCACCAGGCGCTCGCGAATCCGTCGAAGTGCATCGCGATAGATCATCAAGTCCGAATTATCGGTAACGTAACAGCTTGTAGCACCAAGGTGAATAATTGCACGAGCATCTGGGCATTGGTCCCCATACGCATGTACTTGCGCCATCACATCGTGACGCAACTTTCTTTCATATTGATCCGCAACCTCAAGATTCAACTTGCCGCGGAATGCTTTCAATTGCTCGATCTGCTCTGTAGAGATCCCGAGCCCAAGCTCTTGCTGCGTTTCCGCCAAAATGATCCACAACTCACGCCACAAGCCAATCCGGTGCTCGGTGCTGAACAAACTAGCCATTTCCCGAGATGCATAGCGGGTAATCAGAGGGTTTTCATATGTGGGGAGACTGGTTTGCGAATCGGACACAGGTGACTTTCTAATACAAATAGGTGAACAAAATCTGCCTTCCCTCCATCTACCAAAAAAGAGTATGCAGGGAGAATGCAAGAATATACCATCGCCAGGTCGAATCGTCGTTGCCATCGGACGGACCGAGAGTTTGCACCGGGAGAAAGCTATTATTCTGCGGTCGTCGCCCAGGGAAGCTCTCTGGTTCGGCAGGATTTTTCAAGGGAAGCATGGGATAAAGATCAGATTCAGGGGCTTGTGGGCTGGTGGCTAAGCCGCATACCGGCCAAACAATCGGAGCGCGCGAAACCCGCTCCCGTGCACGTGCTCCTCTCCTCGTTGGAGATTCTGCTCGAAGATCCCCTCCAAGGTGAACTTGCCTATCTTCTCACCCTTCTCCTGATTCGCCGACGTGTTCTGAGCGAACCGGTCGGGTACCAACTGAATTCCGACGAACTTCCAGAGGAATCCACCCTATTGCACTTGACCCACCTAGGGACAAACCGCGAATTTGTCGTACCGGTTTGTCAGCCCCAGCCGCAGCGCATCGATAGCCTGCAGCAGGAACTGATTCAATTGCTCTTTAGTGAGGCATGATGAGACGCAACGTCGGGATTTCCCCTTGCACGAAATTCGTTGCTCTCGCCTTCCTGCGCGAAGTCCGCTCTGCAATGTGGATTCTTTGGCTCGCAGTTGTCTTCGTCTCCAGCGGCGCAACTTGCATTCCCAAACGGCCTAACGCGGAATTCGCTCCCAAACCCATGTTCGCTGGGCCACCCACCCAAGAACAAATTTTTGAAGTCATCAATCGATCGCGCTCCATCCAATCTCTGCAATCGAACTTCGTGACGGTTAACCCAAACCGAATGCGCAATCTCGATGCATCGCTGGTGTGGGTTCGTGAACGCAAATTCAAACTCTCTGGCGGCATCTCCCGCATGCTCGGGAATAACTTCGAAGTCGGTAGCAACGATCAGTACTTCTGGATGTCAGTGCGCGACGGAATGCGGCCTCAATTGTTCTTCGCACGACACGACGAATTCGAATCCCAAAGCACTCGACGAATCCTGCCCGTCTCCCCCCTGTGGATTTTGGAAGCACTAGGTGTCAGCGAAATAGATCCCTATCGCGTTCTCGGCCCTGCCGTCAACCGCCCCGACGGAATGCTAGAACTATCAACCATGGCTCCAACCGCTACCGGTACCTACACACGCACCTTGGTTATCGATCCAAAATTCGGTTACACACGCCAAGTCCTTTTAAGAGATCCATCCGGTAGGCTAGTGGCAAGCGCCGCACAAAGCGAACATAACTACTATGCGTCAGCTGGTCTTTCTCTACCCCACAAGGTTCTCATGCAGCTGGTACCTGTGATGGATCCGCCGACCGAAATCGATGTGACTATCGGAGGCTATGTCGTCAACGGTCTCGATCTTCAACAATCCGGTAGCGGATTTGAATTGCCCAATCAAAACGGTTACGAAGTCGTAAACCTAGTGCAGTTCAACCAAGGTTTACCACAAGCCGTCACACCTGTTCAAGTAACTCCTCCCCTCCCCCCCGCAGTCCCACCAACCGCCTACCGCGGTGTACCTTGGGACAACTCGGTTATACGCTAACGCTTCATCCTCTTATCGCAGCGATCAGCGCCTAGGGTGTTGGGGTTACTAGAGTATTAGGTTTACTAGGGTACTGGTCGCAATACTACGGCACGATGCAAACCGCCCGAAATAGCATCGGCCAGAATCACACCTGAGTTGTTGACTTGCACAAGCCGGACAATCTCCCAACCAGTCGATGTTACTGGGTCGAGAATCGCATTGACATTGTGAGGAATGCCACCATGCCAAACGACCGGATGACGTGGGCCAATATTCCAAGTCCCTGGCTCGCCATAAGCACCAGAACCAATCACTACTCCATTCTGATTTGCCGCTGTCGCTTGTCCGTAGTTATCTCCTGCCAAGAAAGCAAGCTGCTCTGCTTGATGCCCCGTGGCAAATTTCCAGACGACTGGAAGTGAACTAAACGGCGGATGCGCAGAACCACATACATCGCCGTTGTCAGCAATACCATAAGCCACCGTGGTTGCCCAACTCGGTAGCTTGGGGAGAGACTTGATAGGACGAGTCCCGGCGTTGGACCAAAAAGTAGCCGTTTGCGGACTTGTATTGGTATACCCAGCACCTTGCCCCAAAGCATTAAAGGCAACCGGCATCGCGTTACCTGGAAGCACCGTCTGGGTGTAGACTCCGGCTCGAGTCGTGGGAGTCCACACAGCACCTTGCCAGCCGGCGCTCCGTCCCCCAATAAAGTATCCGTAGACACGACCCGCAGTATCGATGCGCAACGCATGGGTGTTGCCACCTTTGTTCGGAAACACATTCACCATCGTGGCCCCGGTTTTGACGAAGCCCTGGGGTCGAAAATCACCCGTATCCGCAGATCCAACGATCACTCCCGTCGGGGATACGTAGGCAGCCGATGAATTGTTACCCTTTTTGGGCATCTTTCCCACGGCAGTCAACACGCCATTTCGATACACAAACCCTTCGTATACGGAACCTTCTACCGTCGGTTGGCAATATCCAGAGACATCCCCGGCGTCGTTAATCCCAATTGGATATCCCGACGCGTAGCCGGGAAGAACCGGTACAGGGGTCAACGTGTACGATGTTGGTGGCGTCTGAGCTTGCGCCTCCAACACGCAACTTAACAATATGCAACTTAACGAACAGAGTAGAGCAAGCCACCCGCGAAAAGAAATGGAGCATCGGACAAACAAGGAAGGCGGCTGGAAAAGCATAAGCGGCTCCTCAGTTTCGTAGAAGACAGGATGTTCGATCAGGTTCAAACAGGATGCAGTAAAGAAGATGCGGTTCAAGGATTAAACACCGAGATAAATAAGGACTTCATTCACTGGACATACTGTGGGCGAGGCGCCGCAGGATCGGAGAATATAACGGACTGAGTCGATCCAAGGAAGTCCCACGGCTACTCAACATCCCACGTGTCGCAGCGGCATCGAAGCCTGATGTTTGCCACCGGAACAAACTTGGCAAAGCATTGCCCGGCGGGTATAAATCGATGGACAGTTTTGTCCTCGTAGCTCAATTGGATAGAGCGCAGGCCTCCGAAGCCTGAGGTTGTGGGTTCGACCCCCGCCGAGGATATCTGGATAACTCGCACCTACCATCATCACCAATCAATTCATTGGTTTCCCGTTTTTCTGGGTCTAGAATTCACCAGAACCAGAACCACGACCAGTTTTCCTTCAGCCATTCGATAAATCCGGCACCGAAGAAGTAACCGAGTGTTGCGCACAAAGCAGCACCGATGAGAATTGTGTCCCCCGTGAAAAAAGGTGGGTCGTCAAAAATGAACATACACGTACCAAAGCCAAGCCCACCACCGCACAAGCCACCGAGGAGTGTTCCCGCAACGATGTTATTCACATGGCTTTCTTCTTTCATTACAGCACCCCAAGGTTACTCAGAGTTAGTTGGTTATTAAGGAATCATCGTGGGTGAAACATATCGGGCTTGAACCAGTGAAGCGACTTCGTACTCGTGCTCAGTGGAACGGTGCAGTGTCGAACGGTACTCAGTGAAACGGTGCTCGTAATCGTAATCGAACAACTCTTGTGGCAAACGATTTAAGCGAGACCCGAGCACGACAACGAGGACGAGAACGAATAGAGCCAGTATCCTATGCTGTTCCCCGCAATAAATCCTGCAGAGCCGAGATAGCTTTTGGCGATGCATGCCGTTCGCTCAACATACATTGCTCTTGGACAGAGGGCAACAGGATGTTCTTCCGCAGAAAATATTCATCTACTCGAGATCCCATGGGGCTCTACGGTCTTCTTTGCGTCTTTGCGTCTTTGCGTGAGATTTAGATGTTGAATACGGTACGCCTCCGACTGACTAGTAAACGAAATCGCTGGCCTCCGAGCCTTTACGTGAGACACTCGCTAGTCTTGAAAAACACGCTCCCAATCCGACTTCATATCCACCACATACCAGCCTCGCGAAGAAGCCTCTTCTAACGCCTTGACTAACTTCCCTGAACTCGCCGGCGCTGAATCATACGCATACTCCCGCTGAGCATCCGTATGATGCACAATCGCGCCAAAACTAGCTCGCGGATTTCCAATCGTGGTGTACTGCAACATCTCATAGTCTCCATCGCTGTTTCCAAAACATACGATCGGCCGACGACCAATTGCCATCTGTATCCCCACCGGTTTTCCCGCTTTATCATCAACAAACAAATTCTCTAGCGTTTTCACTAACACAGGCTTTCCATCTCGCATCTCAAACTTGGTTCTGGCCGACGAGCCAATCACTTGCTCCGGGCCAATACCATACACCCGCTCGGACCATACTCGCATAAAATCAGCCCCACCCCCAGATACGATGTAGGTCTTGAACCCATGATGTCGCAAATACCGTAACACTTCTTGCATCGGCTCATATGTCAATCGATCATAAGCCCGCTCATAACGAGGGTGCTTGGCTGTCGCCATCCAAGCCTCAACACTTGCACTGAACTCATCTGTCGTCATCCCCGCATGTGTCATCGCCACTACTTGCAGTAACCCCTCATGCTTCGGCCCCGAAAGCAACGTGGCGATGTCCCGCTTAAGTACCGCTTGGACCATCGGATGCTTGGCAAACTCAGCATCGCTAGCAGCTCTCTTGGTGACCACATCAAATGCATAAGCCAATTGAAAAGGTAGCGGATTCTCCGGCCATAACGTTCCATCGTTGTCGAACACCGCAATTCGCTCCGCTACCGGTACGAAGTCCTTGTGGTTCGAATCCGTCACCCGAGCAACATACTCTTCAAATGCTCGCTTCGTCGTACATTCCCGCCAACTACCAAGCGACGGGACCGTAGCAGGCTGCTCGACAACAATTGAGCCATCTTGCGGTTTCAGTTGCCCCATCAACCAACCCGGACACACCGCTAACCCCATTGCCCAAGCACACCCCACAAACAATACCCCACGCACTCTTAGTGGGCTAACCGCCCATCTCAATTGACTCCAGTTCATCCAATCACCCCATCGTTTGCGTACCTAGGTCGAATCATGCACGGAACACCCATCAATCGTCTCTTGCAAAAACCATCGACGCAATGAGTAATTCCCACTAAGCCCTAATGCGTCCTATTCGTCTTGCGTGATTTCTCCACCCGATCGTGTTCCTACCGCTCGCCAAACCTCTGTTGCAATCGAATTGGACGTGTAACGCACCGAGCCATCCATCCACTCGTAATCGAAAAACTTTTGTCGCAAATGAACTAAACGCGAGCACGAGCAGGAGCACGAGAACGAGGACAAATAGGGACGATATTCTATAGTGTCTGATCTACGGAAATTCCTACGGAACCCCATTCACAACACGCCCTAGAAGCCTTTGGCCTACGATCGACCTTTACGCTACTATCCCCTTTTACACGCTCCAAATCAGGCAGAAATTCGAAACTCAGTTACACCAACCGTTCACCGCGACCATACCGATTCGCGGTCGTCTGATAGAGGCTCAGCGCCTCCGGTAGCTTGTTCGCCAGCTCCGTCGCTCGTCGCTCATCACTAGGATGTGTCGAAGCCCACTCGGCGGGTTGCTCTCCATTCTTTGCATTCCCAAACCGTCCCCAAAACAACGGTGCTTCTGATGGGTCATATCCAGCTTGTGCCATCAACCTCAAACCAATCGCATCGGCCTCGCTCTCATGATGGCGACTGTAGGGTAACAACAAACCGTACTGAGCTCCGGTCCCAAAGGCTCGCATCGCCAAGTCCCTTGTCATTGGAGTCGTGTCACTCATCGCCCAGCCCAATACTGCCCCTACCCCTTGAACTCCCGCTTGCTGACTCATTCTCTCTGCACCATGATGCGCAAGAGCATGCGCGATCTCATGACTCATCACCACCGCTAAGCCAGCTTCGTTCTCACATAGCGGTACGATCCCCTCATAAATCGCAACTTTTCCTCCCGGCAAACAGAAAGCATTTTGTGTCTTGTCCGCCAGCAAGCGAAACTCCCACTGAAATCCAGGTGCATTGGCAACTGCAGCAATGCGCTCACCTGTTCTGCGAACAGCATCGGTCCAAGCCCCATTTTGGGATGGTGTCGATTTCGATACTACCTCCGCATAACTCTGCTCCCCTAACTGCATCTCCATCGACTTGGGGATAAATCGAAGTTGCGGCCTACCCGTCATCGGCGTCGAACGACATCCGCAACACGATGCAATTCCCATCGCACCCATCGCTAGTAACGCTTCTCTTCGCGTTGTTCGCGCCAAGGACTGCTGCTCTTCTCGAATCATCGCTTCCCTCTCGCTCCATCGTGCTACCAACACGCCACCCAACCCTAAAATCGCTCGAGTTGAGCGTTTCTACCGATCGGAAAATACCCGATTCACACCCGCGAATCCAAGGGCGATTTCATTCCCTGGGACGACGGATCCTGTCGAACTGTCCGTTCATAACCATAGGCCTGAGCATCGCTAGCAATCGCAAGGTAGAATGGGACTTTCATTCGCCCTAATTTCCCCTTGGTGTCCGAGCAACTCAGTCGTTCCACCAGCAGGACTCACCCCACCATCGCTCCCCCGCGAAATCCCTGAAATGCACAAAAAACTACAAGTGATCCTCCGAGTACTGACTTTGCCATCGCTACTTTTGCTAGCTATTTCTTTGTCGGAACGGAGTCATGCGCAAGCCCCGCTGTACCGCGAAGAACTTGTCTTCCCACTGCACCCGGAACACAACCATGCACCGAGTCTTGTGCAACTCGCCGATGGCTCCCTGCTTGCCTCTTGGTACCGAGGATCCGGGGAACGCAAAGCCGACGACGTCGCCGTTTTTGGCGCACGACTCGTCCCAAATTCTCAGCAATGGTCCGATCCGTTCCTGATGGTAGACACCCCAGGTTTCCCTGACGGTAATACCGCCATGTGGCTCGACCCCAAAGGCCGCCTACACCTTTTCTGGCCCCTAGTACTCGCCAACACTTGGGAATCCTGCATCACCCAACAACTCATCGCGGAGAATCCCCTAGGAACATCTAAACCGGACTGGATCAAGCAACAAAGTCTATGGCTTAAACCCGAAGACTTCAGCGAGGAAGCCAATGCGAAACTGGATCGCTTCCTCTCCAAAGTGCCTGTGCTTGCACCTGAGCTTCAAAAAGAGATAACAGAAGTCCGTGGACGGTTATCCGACAAACTCTTTCAGCGTCTAGGATGGCAGACGCGGTGCAAACCGACACTTCTTAAGTCGGGACGGGTGTTACTTCCTCTCTACACCGACACGTATTCCTTTTCACTGATGGCCATCAGTGACGATATGGGAAATTCATGGCGAGCATCCAAGCCACTGATCGGCTTTGGCAACATCCAGCCCAGTGTCCTTCAACGCCGCGACGGTAGCTTGGTAGCCTTCATGCGTGAGAACGGTGTTACAGAGAGAATACGCCTCTGCGAATCGATCGACGAAGGAGAAACTTGGGGCGAAGTAACAGCATCATCCCTTCCCAATCCCGGCTCAGGCGTCGATGCGGTCACCCTACCGAACGGACACTGGGTCTTGATCTACAACGACACAGTTAAAGGACGCAACAAGCTCGCGGTCTCCCTCTCCACAGACGAAGGTACAACTTGGCAAGCAACAAGTCATTTGGAAGACCATGCAACGGGTTCGTACCATTACCCCGCCATCATCGTCGATGCCGACGGTAATTTGCATGCGATCTACAGTTACTTCGTCGAAGGTGGAAAAAGCATGAAGCATGCTGTGTTCAATGAAGCCTGGATCCTCGGCAATTAATGGACGATTGATGCCAATACAACAGTCCTTCTGTTGCTCGGTGCACCAACACACTAGGAGACCAAGGCACAATTCGTATTATCACCGACCGGACAGCCAAACGACTACCGAACGGCCAATGGAATTGGATCGGGTTTAGGAGGACTGAACAAAGCGCGATCTCTAGTAATGCGAATTAAAACCTTGGTCAATTGATCGGATCGCTGCAATGCAGGCGAAGCGCACCACCAATTGGTCCGATCATTCCCGAACGTCAGCACTCCGCCGTGCTGCGTACGATCTTCGTCAATTCTCGGATCCAAATCGTAAACCCCCATCGATTTACGAAGGTAATCGATGTCCGCGATATCGCCCGTTAAAAAAATCCAAGGACACAATCCTGGCCGATTCTCAATCCCATTGACCTCCATATACGCAGCCAATCGCTCCGGGGTGTCTTTATCTGGCTCGATCGACACGGAGATAAAACAGATGTCGCTCACACCATGATCCGCTAGCTCCTCACGAACCTTCTTAATGTTCGCCGTCATGCCAGGACAAATTCCCTTGCATACGGTGTAAATGAAGTTCACTGCAATCTTCTTGTCTTGTGCCAAGTCCTCGAAGAAGCGAACACTTTTGCCTTCGTGGGTCGTTAGAGCCACACGCGCAAACTTGTCCGAGCGTTTGTTTCCCATCGGTGGCGGAGTAATATCAAGCCCCGGTTGTGAACGAATCGAGTTCGCAGTCGGCGATAATTCCGCAAGCCGAATCGCACGACCACTGCCGATTTGATAACTCGCAAACGACAGCCCAACGAGAGATACCGCACACAGAGCGTAAACAAGGATACGTTTCATAGAACCAACATCACTATGGAATGTTCAGAAGACAATTAACGGTCGGAACCCAACCTCCGACCTTCGATGGACAGGCGGCCAACAAAATGCCAACCGCCAGAAAAAGTGATTAGACCCCTTCGAGACTTAGATCGTTTCGAAGTTCATCATCATGCGGACGTCTTCATGCTCCACGTTATGACAATGGAACACAAACGGACCCTTGAACGTGCGGAATTTCATGAAGATCTCTGCAGAGGTGCCACCTTGCAAGTTCACTGTGTCCGACTTGTAAGCGTCCCACGGGGCAGGGGGCGCACCATTGATTGACTGAATCTGGTGCGATTCCAAGTGGATATGCACCGGATGCCACCAACCGCCACTGTTATTCGTAAGAATCCAACGTTCCGCCGAGCCTAATGCTGGCGTCGCATCGATACGCTCTGGTTCATACAGTTGATCGTTGATCACCCAAGATCCGTTCTTGCGTCCAAGATCGAATGTCCGTGTCGTGACAATCTCACTTTCGAGAATCGGTGTATTTGGCCGAATCGGAGTTCCGACAGTTACGGTCGCATCCTTCTTTGGCTTTGCACCCACCACCTCGAACTTCATCAGCGATACCGGTTGAGCTGCCGTCCCCAAAGGACCACGACCATCTTCATGTTCCATCCAGTTGTGCAAAAAGACCTCCGACGGAGCGTTGGTGAAGTCAACGATTACATCAGCACGCTTCGCGGGACATAAAACGATGTTTTCGCGTTCCATGGCGAAAGGCAACAGCCAAGAGTCGTTGCCAATCTGCAAGAATGGTCGACCATCGGAGAGTCTCAAGTCGTAATAACGGGCACTGGATCCATTCAAGAATCGGAAACGATACTTGCGACGCTGAACCTGAAACTTCGGCTGCACCTTGCCATTGACCAAGTAAAGGTCGCCGATCGCGCCGTTGTGATCCAACATGTCGTAGTACAGTGTTCCGTCCGCGTTAAACCGACGATCGCACAAAACCAATGGGACATCGAGTGTCGGTAATACGCCAGAGCTAACCAAATTGTCTTCAAATCGGTCTGTGCACAAATACAACCCGCTCAACCCGAATTGCACGTTAGGACCGGTCAAATCCATGGCGTGATCGTGGTACCAGCATGTGGAAACGGATTCGTTGTAGTCAGGGTGCCCGTCATGCAAGGGAACCGTATTTGGATAGAAATAATCTCTATCCCGACCTGGATCGCAATAAAAAGTAGGGAATCCGTCGGCGTGAGACGGGGTATGCCCACCGTGCAAATGGATCGAAGTCTCCGCAGCTAGCTTGTTGATGAACCGGACAACGATTGGCTCACCAATGCGAGTCTTAAAGGTCGGACCGGGCAGAATCCCGTTATACGTCCAGACCGGAGTCTTCACCCCCGGAATGTACTGATGCAAAGCTGGCCGCATCTCCACCTTGTAATACTTTAGCGGATACTGCGAGTACTTCGCCACATCGGCAAACTCCGGTGCAATGCCGTGGTGCGCAGAGCCAGGCACAAAAGGTGGAGCACCATTTCGAGAAGCCAATGGCTGCAAGATCTGCGGCATGGGCAATGTCTGCTGAAACGGCTTGAATGGAATCGTGGTCGGTGGCAACGGAGGATCAACCTGCGCGTGTGCGAAACGCCCCCAAGCCCCACCGGCAACGGTAGCAACAGTTGCGGCACTTAGAAACTGACGCCGACTCGCATTCACTCCCGTACTGGCTTTAGAACGCTTCGGAAGATTCGTAATTCCTAAATAGTTCAACCCACTAAACAAACCACGACCAACGGAAGCGTCGATACGTGAACGCTCCGAATCATTCTTTCGACCCATGTCTCCAATACGCCTCGCCTGGATCGTCAGCAATCCGCCGGAAAGAGATCGGCTCGCTTCGCTGGATCCAACACAAAGACCTCGATAACCGGGAAGAATATGGTCTTCAAAACTACTTCAAAGCTTGATCCCAATTGGCGCATGGGCTCCCCGGCCTTGACCTCGAGCGGATGATAGTGCACGCTCCCAAGGATGCCAACCAGGAAAAACGGAAAATTTTCCTTAGCAATAACAGATTACTGAAATGACAACTTGCTTAAAAACCGGTGTTTTCTCTGAATTTATGGAGATATCACCCCCACAACTGCGTCTGGCTCAAGCACCGGAAAATTTCTTGTCCGCGTCTGCATCAGCCGCTCCAACGTGCTGACAATCCCCTCGTAGGGCTGCAATGCCGGCGTCGCACCCCACCAATTGGTCTGGTCGTTTCCAAAGTGAGAATTCCACCGTGTTGGGTGCGGTCAGCATCAATCTCCGGATCCGGATCAAACACCCCAAGAGACTTTCTCAATCGATCGATGCTCGCAAGATCTCCGGTTAAAAAGACCCAAGGCGAAATACCAGGATGATTGGTAATTCCATTCGCGTCCATGTAAGCAGCCAATCGTTCCGGCGTGTCTTTGTCCGGCTCGATCGAAATCGAAATGAAACAAATATCAGTAATGCCACGCTTCGCCAACTCTTCTCTCGCCTTCTTGATGTTGGCTGTCATCCCAGGACATATTCCCTTGCAAACGGTGTACATGAAGTTCACCGCCATCTTCTTGTCCTTGACAAACCGATCGTAGAAGTCGACTTCGTTCCCTTCGTGGTCGATCAATCGAACTTTCGCAAATCGATCCGATTGTCGATTTCCGCTCGGTGGCCGATCAATCCCGCCAGTACCGACTTGTGTGAAATTGCTCTCACCCCAAGTCGCCACAGCTCCCGCGATAGAGGCGAAGGCCAAACTTAGGGCTACACCGATCTTTATTCGCTCTTGATTGCGCATTTTTCCGTTACCTCACTATTGCTCTACGTTGCTCAGATTATTTAGGTAACGTTGAAATTCTTCATCATTCGCAGATC
>JBEICB010000291.1:0-5196 GCA_040373655.1 Pirellula sp.
TCGGAGAGTTTCATTTCATTCAGTGCTTTCCCCATCAGTTGAAACACGATAACGGTATCAAAGTCCCTAAGTTGTCGACTAAGGCGATGGACGGCTTCGAGATTGCGTTCTGCGGTTTCTTTACCCCCTTTCTGGTTCGCTTCATTCGCACGGTCGATCACTGACCTTGCGAAACGTTTGATTTCTTCAACACGATTGATGAACTTCTCAGTTAGCGCGGTTGAAAAGTACTTCCGACGTGTCTTAAGACTTGCGGCGGGCTGTTCGGGTTCTGGCAATAGTGTCGCTGATCGCTCCTGCGATCAGTCGGTGAAGTGTCGCTGATCGCTCCTGCGATCAGTCGGTGACCTCATAAGCTCCGATCAAATTCCCAGACGACTTGATCGAAGTTAGCGTGTTTGAAAGGTACTTCCAGCAGGGCTTAAGACTTGCGGCGGGCTAGGAGGGGGCCAGCTATGCTCAAACGGATCGACGGAGCGATCCGCGACAATGGATCGACGGAGCGATCCGCGACAATGTGCTGTTGGCTTAAGACAGAGGAACGCTGCCTAGAGTTTTTTCTCGAGCCACTTGGCAACGAGTTCTGGCTTGCGCTCTTTCTTCAAGTGCTCTAACTGATCCGGTGGGATGCCTAATCTCTCCAAGTTAGTGAAGAGACTTTCCCATGCTTTCTCCAATTTCTTGCCCTCCGCAAGATACAATTCCGTCAGCAGTTCCTGCGCTCGCTGCAACGATACGTCGTCGCGATTCTTGTAGTAGTTCTTGATAATCGACTGCTGATACTTGGAAAAGTTTTCCATTGCCATCGCGCTGTAAGCTCCTTCTTCGTTTACTTGGCCATCTCTTCGAGAATGTTATTCAAACCCGGTAGCTCCACCCCGTTGGACAATTCTCGGATCGCTTGGACGTGCAATTCCTTCGCTTGAGCAATCGCTTCATTCATCGCTTCAAGGGTCAGTCGCTGCACAGTCGATTTGTGTTCAGGATGCAGAAGCGATTCGCTGACTTCGACTGTTTGAACCAGTCCTAATCCATTGACTACGACGGAGACTTGATGGTCTCCCTCGCAAGCTCGTCCGCTGATGCGGCGAGCTTCCATCTCCACCTTGAGTTTCCGCATCCGTTCAGGCAGTTGCCCGATGGTCTTCATCAAACCCGCGATGTTTCCTAGGTTTTTAAACATAGTTCGTCCCGGCTCGTCGATGATGGCCTGTAGGTTATTTGCGTACTTGCAATTGCATCCAACCGTCGTCTATCGCAACACTACAAAGCTTCAGGTTGCGGAATTGCTCGGGAAGGCGGTCGGCCCAACGCACGGGTTTATCGAACAACTGCGGACGAAACAATTGTTCGAATTTGTCTTTGAGGAATGTGCGGAGCGTAACGCCTAGCACACCCTTTTGTGCTTTTCCTACAAACTCGACATTCAAATCACCTTGACGCACCAACTGAATCGTTCCGTCTTCTCCTTGGACGATTTGGTAGGCTGCTTCGATCGTTGCAGCTTGGTCAAGCGATTGGTCTTCGCGTTCAAGTTTCAGGGTACGAATGCGGAACTTTACGAGAGAGTCGTCAAAAATCACATCAACGGGACGGAAACCTCGCAAATGAATTGCCCATGGGCCGTCATCCGCGTTCCGTGGAATTCCTTTGGCTGCTTCTCCGAATTGGGCGGTATACCCGTCCATCTCTTCGCTACGCAGTACCCGCCCGGTGAGGATCGGGTCAAGCAGGTTACCGAAAAGAGATTGGTGTAATTGAAAGGTCAATCCGCAGGGGTCGCTTGGGAATGGGCAAGGGCTATCGGCGGCGAGTTGGCTTCCAGATTGCACCTTCCATTGCAGTCCGAGTTCGTCGCTTCGAGTCCACGAATTGCGCTGCGGTGGGTTGATGCCTAAACGTTTCAGGACTGGTGTCTCCAATGCATCGCGCAAGCGTTGATTGGCGTCGGTGACTTGATCGACAAGTTGTTCATGGAACTGCGTGCGGATTCGGTTTTCCATCCTTGCTTCACCGATCGCATCCGCTTGAGGCTTCTTTTTCGAAGCTTGCTTCGCTGCGATTTTCCTGACTAACTTTGAGCGATGTTCAATGCTGTCGATTGTTGTTCGAAGTGTTGCGTCGACACCTGTATCCCCAAGCGTTGTCAATCCTGAAGGGGTAAGTGTTAGGGATTCGCAAGCTACGACATCGGCTTGTCCACGTGTATTGAGGACAACGCTGCGATTGTATCCTTTGTTTTGGCTAGAGAAGTCACCTTGCATGAGCAGTCGCAACGTCGCTTGGTTGGGGTTATCGACGAGTTGAGGTGTAACACTACCGCAGAGGAGCCCTTGTCCGTGGATATCGGTCCCTAAGATTACTTCATGCACGGGGCTCGATTGGGCCACGGGTCGTGAGAATGCTTGTCGGACGAAATCGTCCGATGCGAGGACCTGAACGTTTGGATGCGAATAACGGTTCAGAAGGGAGGACACCAACGCGGGAGCTTGGTTGGATTGCTGTAGGTAGGAGGCGAGTTGAGCGAGGTCGTACATGGCGTTCGGGTCGCGCTGCATGTCCGGGAGTTGCATTCGTTCGGAAAGTTTTGCCAAACGGTTTTTGAGAATTTGCATGGTTTCGTCGGGCTTGGCTGCCATGCGAGTGTCATGCGCGTACTTGGCCAAGGCATCGCGAACTGCAGTGTACTCCGGGCGTTCAAGGCCAGGATAATTTTGGCGGAAACGTTTTTCGATTTCTACCAAGCGGTCAGGGCTTGGGTTGTTGCTTGCGAGTGTCTTTTTCAGGTCGTCCCAGCGCAAGAACTGTTTCCATAGGGGGCCTTGGGTGGGGGATGTATTGAGGAAATTTTCGAATCGTTCGATACTGCGGTCGAGTTGTTCGCGGGAAGCGTTTGCGTTAGGCAATCGACCGGGATCGAGTTCGGTGAGGGATTGGTTGACTAGATTCCACAATGCGGGATCTTGGGGGATCCCAGGTACCGGGGTTGAGGCTATGGGGGCAATCTGGGACTGCGCTGTGTTTTGCTCTGCCTGAACTGGGTCTTGGCTAAGTACTGGTTGCGTGGGGAGTGCGAATACCGCAGAAGCCAGGAAAGTTGCTAGTTTTGATCGAAAAAGGGATTTCTTGACCGAGTTCGACTTGTCGATCCTCGCTCGGTTCATTTCCCGTGGGTGGGAAATGGGTTGCATTGGGGCACCAATCCTTGAGTTTGCCATCGTCCGTACCATGCTTCCTAACCAACTTTCTGCCAAAGGAGTTGTTTCAACGAGTCTATGCGTGTGAAGGTTTCACGTTCCATTGTGATTCTTCTAGTTTAGTTTACGAGTGGGGGAGTTCCTAGCACCCATCCCCCCTAGCTTGCCTAGGTTCTCCCCGTGTTTGTTTTTCGCCGGTTGAGCTGAGCATGGGCGAGTTGGGACGAAGGATCTTCCGAGAACTTCCTATGGATCCGACTTGCGTGCTCGCTCGCGAAATTGCTACTAACTAGGTTCGGTTCCCGACCGGCGTCCCCTTTTCAGGCAAGCAAGTTTTTTGAGACCCAATTGTTATGTTACCCCAGTCGCCTCGCACTTCAGTGAACTCCCGTCAGCGGATTCGAACGTTGGTTGCCGGTTCGGCTATGTGGTTTTCCGTGACGGGTACCACGATGGTTTTTGGGCAAAGCCCCCCTCCTCTGCTCGGGCCAGTAGGATCGGGGCCGGTCGGATCGGAGATGGGAGCGAGGCAAGCTTCGCCGTTGTCACATTACGGTGAGGGGTACGTATTGCTGCAGCACGGATCTGTGATGCATGGTTTTATCAAGCCCCAGTCCGATTGCGTAACCATTGTGATGGACAAGGGTAAAGAGGTTACGGTATCCAAACGTCAGATATTGACGATTGGGGCGAGCAAGGAAGCGTTGTACAAATACCAGACAAAAGCGATTCGCAAGTGGGGAACGGGCGAGCACTGGCATTTAGCGCAGTGGTGTATCCAGAACGGGTTATTGGATCAAGCAATTGAGCATTATTTAGAGTTGGAGAAACAAGCAGCGGATAACCCGCGATTTAAGCAATTGGATTTGCAGCTCAAGCAAGCGTTGTTGCAAGATGAGCAAGTTCGCAAGGCGATGCTTGAGCAAGGCATCTCGCTTCCTGAGTATGCAGGATCTTCGTCTGAGTCGCAGTTAACGCATGATACGCAAACGATAGGTAGTGCGCAGCATGGGGCCCAAGCAGGCGTTGTGCAAGCTGGAGCAGTTGATCAGACCGGTGTAGTGAGCGACCGCTCGATTGCAGGTTCGGTCGTAACAGCGGTGGGACGTTCGGATCAGAACGAACCGGTTCGGTTGGCTTCGTCGTATCCGGCGCATACGATTCCAGGTTATATCCGCAAGAGTTTCCAAACTGAGTTGACTCCAGTGGTGGTTTCTCGCTGCGGGCAATCAGGTTGTCATGGGATGTTGGCCAAGAATCCATTTCAAATTTTTCAACCAGTAGGGGAGCAGGCTGCTTCGATCAACGAACGCAACTTGGAACGAATTCTTCGTTATATCAATGTGCAGCAACCTGCCGAATCAGATTTGTTGTTGTATGCTTCGCAAGCTCACGGAACGCAGCGAAACGCGAGTTTGAATCTCAATCGCGAAGAGGATCGAATTCATCTTGATCGGATTGCGCAGTGGATCCAATCGTTGTCCCGTGTTCAGTCAAACGAGGTGACGAACGAAGGGTCTGCGCGTGTTGTTCAAGCCGCTGCTATTGCAGTTCCGAGCCAAGATCGAGGAGTGCGAACGGCGCAAGCGAATTCGACGAAGGTAGCGACAGAGACAGCATTTCCTCGCAAAGAGTTAGATACAACAGTCGCTGATCGCAACGCAAAGTTGAGCAAGCCACCGAAGACGGGTGGGCCCTCTGTCGCAATTGACGCTGCTGAGTTGGCTTTGATTGAGCAAGAGATCGCGAAGCTTGAGCGGGTCCCGGCCGGCAAGTTAGCTTCAGAAGAGAGTGCACCTAAGGATCCGTTCGATGCGAAGATCTTTAACGCAAAGCATCGCGGTGGTAAGTAGCCATTAGCGTCTGCCCGTAGCCACCGTTCGCCAGACGGTGGATTTTGGATATTTACGTTGGCTATCATCGTGTCGTCTATTCCGCGATGCTCTACTGGGGCTCACGCAAAGAAGCAAAGACGCAAAGAAGACCGCAGAGCATTAAA
>JBEICB010000118.1:0-14735 GCA_040373655.1 Pirellula sp.
CAAAATAAAACCGAACTCGCCGAACAATTTCTCGATTGGCAAGCCTCAGGTTGGACCCGCTGGATCGTAAATAATGCCACCATCGAACTCTCCGATGACCGCAAAACCCTCGCTAAACTCTTCCCAAAATCAGGACAAGCATACGTTGTCTTCGACCGATTCCGTTGCGAGAACCCCCTCGAAACCTCTGTGCGACAATCGATCGAACAAGCATTCGAACACAACCATCAACAAGTCACCGTATTCGTCGAACACGATCCGTCAGATCCCCCTAGCAACTCCTACCTCATCGACGAACGCCCATTTCAGCTCCAGCAGTTCTCCTCCGAACTGCGATGCAACAATTGCACCGAGCCACAATCCGTAATCCCTCCCGCCGAACCACGACTCTTCAGCTTCAATAGCCCCCTGGGCGCTTGCCCCACTTGCACCGGATTCGGCGAATCCTCCGAAATAGACCTCGATAAAATCGTCCCCGATAAAAACTTGAGCCTCCGCGAAGGTGCTATCGCCCCCTGGCGCACCCCCGCCTACCTACACGAACACGAAGAACTGATCGCCCTCGCGCCTGATTGCAAAATCAATCTCGATACGCCTGCAAAGAACCTCTCCGACCGCGATTGGCAAACCATTCAACATGGTTCCCCAAAACATCGCTTCGGCGGTCTCGATGGCTTCTTCGCTTGGCTCGAACGTAAAAAATACAAGATGCATGTACGCATCTTCCTCAATCGTTGGAAGTCCTACAAAACCTGCCGTACCTGCCACGGAAAACGACTCAGCCAAGGTGCGTTGACCTACCAATTCGACCAAAAGAACTTCTTCGAAATCACCGAACTCTCCATCGATCAACTCTCCCAGCTCGTTCTCTCGATTCACGAAAAACTACCAGAGAATGCAAGTGATAAAAAAGCAGCCGTTGATCGCGCACTAAGTGAAGTCCTCGCCAGACTCAATTACCTTCGCGATGTTGGACTCGGGTACCTGACTCTCTCCCGTACCATGCACACCCTCAGCGGCGGTGAAGCACAACGCGTTCAACTGACAAACCTCCTCGGTTCCGATCTCGTCGATATGCTCTACGTTCTCGATGAACCTACCGTCGGACTACACCCCACCGATACTCAACGCGTCGCAAAAGCCGTCCACCGATTGATCCAACGCGGAAACACAGTCGTCCTTATTGAACATGAACCCTACCTGCTTCAACAAGCCGACCAAGTCATCGAAATCGGACCACAAGCCGGCGCACAAGGTGGACAAGTCTGCTTCTGCGGACCACCCAGCGAACTCGAGAAAAGCAATTGCCTCACCGCGAAATACCTCTTTGCAAAACAACATCAACCCAAACGTAGAACCATCGATCCCAAAAACCAAAAACAACCCTGGATCACACTCCAAGGTGCCACCGGCCGGAACCTAAAAGATGTAAATCTAAAACTCCCACTGAACTGCTTCTGCTCCGTCGTCGGTGTCTCCGGTGCCGGAAAAAGCTCTCTCATCCTCGACACCCTCGTACCCGCAATCCTCCAACAACAAAACGAATCACCCGAGAACATACTCCCTTACCGCGATATCCAAGGCTACCAGGAAGTCCGACGTATCATCGCAATCGACCAATCCCCAATCGCCAAATCCATCCGCTCCTGCTCCGCTACCTACCTGAAGATCCTCGACGAAATTCGCTCCCTCTTCGGTAAACTCCCCGAAGCAAAACTCCAAGGCCTCCGCGACGGAGACTTTAGCTTCAACTCAGGGGCCGGAAGATGCCCAACCTGCGAAGGACTCGGTTTCACCCTGGTTGATATGCAATTCATGGCTGATATCCAAATCCCCTGCGGCGATTGCCGCGGAAAACGTTTCCAGCCGAAAATCCTAGATATCCAATACCGTAACAAATCCATCGCCGATGTCCTGACCATGAGCGCCGATGAAGCCCAAGACTTCTTTCGCAGCGAAAAGAAAATCCTCCGAAAACTTCAACCACTTCGCGATATCGGTCTCGGTTACCTACCCATCGGTCAAAGCCTCTCGACTCTCTCCGCCGGTGAAATGATGCGACTTAAACTCGCTTCCTATCTCGACGACCCTAGCGGCTCACTCATCGTTATGGACGAACCGACCACCGGACTGCACTTCCATGATGTCGAACGACTCGTGCAATGCATCCAACTCTTAATCGAACGGAAAAATAGCGTAATCGCCATCGAACACAACGAAGCCCTCATCGCCGCTTCCGATTACACCATCGAACTAGGACCCGGTGCCGGCCCAAATGGTGGAGAAATCACCTACCAAGGCCCTTGGAATCCGAACCGAACCAACCGATAATCAGCCTAGGTAGGTTTTGCGTTTCCAACCCCAACCGGGGAAATGAGTCCACCAATGTCTGACCACCCGAAGTCCGACCAACCACTCGACGAAGAACCCGCCGAAATTCTCGACGAACTTCTACTCGAATTCCTCAGAAAACACGACACAGGCACTCCAGTCGACCGAGATACCTTCCTCAAAAATAACCCCGATCTCGCACCCCGTCTCAAAGAACTCCTCGAAGCCGCCGACTGGATCGAGAATATGGCCGGCCCAACTCTCGCCGAAAATGTCTCCAAAAAAGACGGCGACTTCTTCCTCGCAAACGCAAACCCAATCGCCAACTCTAACCCACCACTCGAACCACAACTCGACCCTACCTACGACCCAAATGCAGTTACCATCGATGTCCCACTCAATAAACGGGACAAAGCTAACTCGCAATCAGAATCCACTCAAAACCGATTCCTCGACCCCGACTCCTCCGTAAACGAATTCCCCTCGCTCGATAACACCCAAGCGAACTTACCATGCCGATTCGCCGATTACGTCCTCGAACGAATCCTCGGCAGAGGCGGTATGGGCGTGGTCTACCTCGCAAACCAAATCGCACTGAACCGCCGCGTCGCAATCAAAATGATCCGCTCCGGTGCTCTCGCTTCCGATGACGAAGTCGAACGCTTCTACAGCGAAGCCCGAAGCGTTGCAAAACTCACTCACCCAAATATCGTTACGATCTACCATTGCGGGGAAAGCAACGGTCACCACTACTTCTCCATGGACTTCGTCCCCGGTACCGACCTCGCCAAAAAACTTGCCCAAGGACCACTCGACGTAAAACAAGCTGTCAGCTACGTGCGCGACGTCGCACGCGCTATCCACTACGCCCACCAACATGGCGTCGTTCACCGCGATCTAAAACCAGCCAACGTCCTTATCGATGAAAACGACCACGTCGTCATCACCGACTTCGGACTCGCAAAACAAATCGGTGTCGAAAAAGGACTCACAGCCACCGGTGCCGCCCTCGGTACCCCTAGCTACATGTCCCCCGAACAAGCTCTCGGAAAAAGCGAAGCACAAGGAGTCGCGACCGACGTCTACGCCATCGGCGCTATCCTCTTCGCGCTCCTGACCGGAAAACCACCCTTCCAAGCCGACACGGTCATGCAAACCATCATGCATGTCATGCACCGACCTGCCCCAATGCTCCGACAACTTCAAGCCCAACTCCACTCCGATCTCGAAACCATCGTAGGTAAGTGCCTAGAAAAACAACCCTCACTGCGATACCCTTCCGCCGATGACCTCGCCGATGACCTCGATCGCTTCCTCAACGGTCATCCAATCGAAGCCAAACCACCCTCCTTCTCCCGACGCGCCGCCTTCTGGTTTCGAAATATCCCCCTCGTCGCTGCACTGACCGGCGGAAAACAAATCGAACCATCAACATCACAACGCTGGGCACAAAATATCTTCCTCTCCACCGCGGCGATCGCGCTCGCATTCGCCATCCTAGGCAACGGTTTCATCACCCGTTTCCGCGACACCAGACTCCCAACCAACATCACTATCGCCTCCGGCTCTCCCGGCGGTATGTACTACGACCTCGCCGGAAAAGTCTCCGAACGCATGAAAACCGGCGCCGGTAAACAACCCACCGTTATCTCCACAAGCGGCTCCGTCGAAAACCTAAGGCAACTCCTCGACCTCAACGCGGATATAGCACTCATGCAAGAATCCACAATCCGCTCCGATCAAGTCGCAGTCGTCGCCCCCCTCTTCTTCGAACCGATCCACATCATGGTTCCTAAAGACTCCCCCATCCAATCCATCCCCGAACTCAAAGGGAATAAAATTGTCCTCGGAAGCAAAGACTCCGGCACCCGCCAAGCTAGTCTCAAACTGCTAAAACACTTCGGAATCACCGAACAAGATCTCCAACCCGTCGACGCCGATTGGAATACACCAGGTATCCGCGATCAAAAACTCCCAATGTTCGCCGTCATCAAAGCAGAAAAAGCTGGACTCACCGAACTGCTAGCCCTCGGAGAATTTAGACTCCTGCCCATCGACGATGCACCAAACATCCCCCTGAGTGAGCCAATGTTCCGCCTCTATCAGTTTCCAAAAGGCTCCTACCGCGGCGCTGTCGATCAACCTATCAGCACCCTCGCAACCGCTGCCCTGATTGTCGTCCGGAAAGATGCTCCCTCTCGACTCGTCGAAGAATGCCTTCAAGCCATCTACAGCGATCCACCTATCACCGATGGAATCATCTCAAAAGAAATGGCAGCCGAATGGCAAGGCCTCCCCTACCATCCCGCCGCGCGACGCTACTTCAGCGAACAGTAACGCTCCCCAAAATACCACCCAGAACCATCAACGCGGCATCGATCTCCCCATCGGTACCCACACTGATCCGCAACCCATCCCCCCATCCCCGACATCCTTCGCTCCCGCTGTGCGTGTAATCCATGTACCGCACCAATATCCCCCGACTTCGTAAAGCTTCATAAATCGGCTTCACCGGACGATCCTTACGCGTCGCCCATACAAAGTTTGCTTGTGATTCCACCACAGCAAAACCCAAACCTTGAAGCCCCTTCTGCAATCGATCTCGCGTACTCAAGATCTTTGCAACATTCTCTCGCAGCCACACTTGGTCGCTAATCGCTGCCGTAGCCGCCGCAATACTCAACGCGTCTGTGTTGTACGAATCCTTGACCTTACGCAACATCTCCACAAACCTTGGATCCGCAACCAAATACCCGAACCGCAATCCCGCTAACCCATACGACTTGCTCAACGTTCGCGTAATCATGATTCTCGGATCCTGCGAAATCAACTCCACACAGTCCCTCGGCGCAAAATCAACGTAAGCCTCATCGACAACCACCGGACAATCCACACTCGCAGCTAATCGCAAAATCGCTTCCGGACCTACCATCGTCCCGCTTGGACTATTTGGGTTCGGTAAAAACACCAATCGCAACCCCTCTCGCCCCACATAAAATTCCGGAGTTAACTCAAAGTCCTCTCCAAAGCGAATTTCTTCAAACTTCGCCCCCTGTATCTCCGCTAATGTCCGATACAAAATGTAACTCGGAAAGGGAAGACGCAAGATATCCCCCTCACCCACAAACCCCCGCGTCAATATCGTCAGAATATCATCGCTGCCATTCCCACAGAGAATGTGCTCAGGTGTTACCCCCAACACCTCTGCCGCAGCAACCCGAAACGCGGTCCCTAACGGATCCGGATATCGCTCCAACCGTCCACTCGCTTCCCGGATCGCCTCGAGTACCTTCGGACTCGGTGGATAAGGATTCTCATTCGTGTTGAGCTTGATCACCTTCGCCGCACCCGGTTGCTCACCCGGTTTATAGGGCGCTAACTTCTGTACCGCCGAACGCAAATACTTTGTCAAATCCATCATTGATCCACCCACACCCTTTACCCCATCTCCGAAATCAACCGCAAACAAGTCTCTTGCACCAACCGAGGATCGGCATTGCGATTCTTCTTCTTCGCCTGCCCAACCAAAGATGCCACCGCCTTGCTGTTGCCACCCTTGACCTTCTCAATCACATCCGCATTTTCGGCCAGCAATTCACGGCATAATGTCTCAATCTCCCCCGCCTCGACACGCACAATACCCAAGGACTCAATCGCTCCGTCCACACTCAATTGCGGATCCTCCAACATCTTCCCTAATGCCATACGCCCCTGCGCTGTATCCACACGCCCCGCTTCTACTCCCCTCAATAACTCCGCTAACCGCACTGCACTGACGGGGTACTCCTCCATCGCAACCCCCCGATCATTTAAATACCGAAGCACATCCTGCAACATCCAAGCCGTCGCTCGCTTCGCAGGCGCACCCGCCGCAACACAAGCTAACAAATACTCCACCACACTCCGCCCCTGCTGCACCAAAATCTCCGCATCCGTACCCTTGATCTCCAACCCTCCAACCAACTTCTCACGATAAGCACTCGGCGTACCCTTCGCACCATCCGATGCTCGCTCCTTCTGCTCCTGCGTTAACTTCACCGGTACTAAATCAGGACAAGGGAAATAACGATAGTCCGCTTCCTCCTCCTTCTCCCGCTGCAAGATCGTTACCCCAGCTACGTCATCCCACCCACGCGTCTGCTTCGGTGCCTGCCCCTTCAGTAATCCCGTTCGCAAATACTCGGTGTACTGACGACCTACTTCAAACTCTATCGCTCGCTCTACCGAACGGAAACTGTTCAGGTTCTTTACCTCCACAATCGGTGTCGCCACCCACTGCCCATCCCTCTGTATATGCAAATTAACATTCGCATCCGCTCGTAACGACCCCTCCTGCATGTTCCCATCCGAAACATCCAAATACACCATCAACAAACGCATCTCCGAAAGAAATGTCTTCGCTTCCTCCGCACTCGATAAATCCGGCTCCGAAACAATCTCTAACAAAGGCGTTCCCGCACGATTCAAATCAATCTTTGTGTCTGCTTTACCCGTTCGCTCATCGTGCAAACTCTTGCCAGCATCCTCCTCCAAATGCGCTCGAACTAACCGAACCCGCTTGACCACATTCTCCGATCCACCCACATCCTTCAAATCAACCAACGGAATATCCAAATATCCTCCAACACAAATGGGCAAGTCATACTGACTCGTCTGATAGCCCTTCGGTAAGTCGGGATAGAAATAATTCTTGCGATCCCACTTCGTGAAATCCGATAAAGCTGAATGCAACCCAACCCCAGCCCGCGATGCTAACTCAACCGCTTGCCGATTCAACACCGGCAACGCACCAGGTAAACCCATGCACACAGGACAAACCTGCGTGTTCGCAGGCTCCCCAAAACGCGTCGAACAACGACAGAACAATTTCGTCTGCGTCTTGAGCTGCACGTGCACTTCTAACCCGACCACTATACGATAAGCCGGTGCACCATCCGCACTCGTTGTCTCTCTCCCCACGGTACTTCCACTCATATGCGAGGCTCTTCCAAAGCTGCTGGAATTTGAAACTGATAACCGATCGCTCGATGATACGCTGCACCTGCTCGTAATAACTGCTCCTCTCGCAATACAGGTCCCTGTAGTTGCAAGCCTATCGGCAAACCCTCTCGTGTACTCCCCGCAGGGATCGACAACGCAGGTACACCCGCCAAATTCGCTCCCACCGTATACAAGTCTTGCAAATACAACTGCACCGGATCCGATAACTTCTCACCTAACCGAAATGCTCCCTGCGGTGTCGTCGGCCCCAACAATACATCCACCTGCCCAAAAGCTCGATCGTAATCCTCACGGATCAATCGACGCACCTTCAACGCTTGCAAGTAATAAGCATCATAGTAACCAGCACTCAACGCATACGTTCCCAACAGTATCCGTCGCTGCACCTCCTTGCCAAACCCCTCACTCCGCGTCCACTCCATCATCCCATCCAATCCCACCGCTTCCTTACTCTTCGTTCGATACCCATAATGCACCCCGTCATAACGAGCCAAATTACTCGAAGCCTCACACGGCGCAATAACGTAATAAGTCGCTATACAGTACTTCGCATGCGGCATCTCTACATCAACCAACGTCGCTCCTAACTCACGATAAACTCGCATCGCCTCCTGCACCGCACTACGCACCTGCTCGTCTAAACCATCCGACTCCAACTGCTCCCGCAATACTCCAATTCGTAACCCCCGAATATCTCCTCCCAAGCCCTGAGAATAATCTGGCACTGCGTGCGGCAAACATGTCGAGTCCTTGGGATCATGACCCGCAATCACCCCCAACATCAATGCAAGATCCTCAACACTACTCGCAAAGACCCCAGCGACATCCAAACTCGACGCATAAGAAACCAACCCCCAACGACTAACCCGACCATAAGTCGGCTTCAATCCACATACCCCACAAAATGCTGCCGGCTGCCGAATCGACCCTCCCGTATCTGTTCCTATACTCGCTGGCACCAAACCCGCTGCCACCGCCGCCGCTGACCCACCAGAACTACCACCACAAGTCCTCTCGAAATCCCAAGGATTACTGCTCGACCCAAGAAAACCCGTCTCCGTCGAGCCCCCCATCGCAAACTCATCCAAATTCGTCTTGCCAAATAAAACCCCACCCGCTCCCGTCAATTGACTCACCACATGCGAATCATAAGGCGACTGAAAATTCTCCAACATCCGCGAACCACAAGTTGTCTTACCAAGTCGACTGCATAAGTTATCCTTCACCGCAATCGGAATCCCACCCAAGACTCCTACCGACTCCCCTCGCGCTCGACGATGATCTATCGCCTCCGCTTGCTGCATCACCAAGTCTTCTTCGAGCGAGATGAACGCACGCAACTTCCCATTCCATTGCGAAGCCCGCGCATAAAAAGCCTCACACATCTCGCGACTGCTGATCTCGCCACTCGCTAGCCGTCGCGCAAGAACACTTAGCGTGAACTGTGTTTGATTCGTAATGCCCATTGAATTACCCTCCCCTTCGGTGATTTCCCCCAAAGGATAGGGGAAGCCACGAAAAGCGAAAAGCCCAAGCGGAAACTGCTAGCCTGCCAACGATTGTCTAGAACAATTCGTGGATCTCTCGAAACCCTATATCCACCAATGGAAATGGACGCCCCGCAGGCCCTGGTAAATGCTGATCCAACGACAAGCCCAACGCATGGAAGATCGTCGCAATCACCTCTGGTGGCTCCGTCGGTCGATCCGCTGGCACCGCTCCTATCGGATCACTCGAACCGACAACCCTTCCACCCTGCACCCCACCACCAGCAAACCCTACCGTAAAACACCCTGGCCAATGGTCTCGACCACCCGCCGGATTCACCTTCGGCGTTCGACCAAATTCCGCCAAATTACACACCAACGTATCCCCTAACATCCCTCGCTGTGACAAGTCCTCAATCAAAGCCGAATACCCCTGATCGTACATCGGCGCAACTATGTTTTTCATCCCCTCCACCGATGTAAACGGCTTGCTCCCGTGAATGTCCCATGTGATCTCATCAAACACCGTCAAAAAGGTATTGATGGTCACAAACCTCACCCCCGCTTCGACCAACCTTCTCGCTAATAAACAACATTGCCCAAACCGATGCATCCCATATCGCTCTCGCACCGATGCCGGCTCCGCACTTAAATCAAAAGCAGCCCTCGCTTGCTCACTCGTCATCAAACGATACGCCGAAGCGAAATGCTCGTCCATCATCTTCGCTGACTCGCTCGACTCAAATTTCGCTACCGTGCTATCTACCAACTCACGCATCCGACGACGACGGTCTATTCGCACCGAACCCAACGTCTCAGGAGGCAACAAATCAGGAACCTTGAAGTTTGGCTGACTCGGATCTGCCATCAACGCAAATGGATCATGAGCCTTCCCCAAAAATCCTCCCGCTTGACCATTCGGCAAATTTCCACCACCACGACCCATCGTCTCAGGTAACACAACGTGCGGCGGCAAATCGGTCCGACGACCCAACAAATATCCCGCTACACTCCCCGCATGCGGAGTGTTCACGCCTCCCTGGAACTGACGCCCCGTCTGCATGATCTGCCAGCCCGCATCATGCACCGCCGCCCCACGATGAAAGCATGACCTTACCAACGAAATCTTATCCGCTACCTCAGCATGCCTTGGCAAGATCTCAGACAATAACATCCCCGCCGCTTTCGTCGGTATCGGTCGAAATGGACCTCGTACCTCCAACGGCGCATCGGGCTTCATGTCAAAAGTATCCAACTGACTCGGAGCACCCAAGTTGAAGATCATGATCGCCGATCGATTCGACTTCGTCGGATCCACCTTGTGACCCTCCGCTGCCGCTAAATATTGTGGCAACCCGAACCCAATCGCACCCAATGTACCGACTTGCAAAAAATCCCGCCGAGTCGAACCGTCACAAGTCTGCGCCGAACCATCGCCAAATAGATTGAGCATTCGATTTCGCCTTCGCCAAACCACTAAAAATAAAGTTCAACCCAAGACGTGCCCCCAAACACATCCTCCCCCCAGTATACCCGCAATCGCCACACTACGCTCGAACTTTCCCAACGTGTAGTGTCCAAGCCTCCTCTCGATACTTTCCACTCGTGACTTGACTTTCCACTCGTGACTTGACCTCCCAAGCGTTACTTGCCGAGTACCCAAGGCAAAATCAACGACACCGCCGGCGGGATCGCAATGACCGCCAATAAATTCACACCAAATCCAGCCAATAACATGTCCCGCACCGGAAACTTCTTCTGCGCAAAAACCAACGTGTTCGGTGGTGTCGCCACCGGCATCATAAATCCACAACTACTGGCCATCACCGTCGCCGATAACAACACGAGAGGATCAAGCCCCATCGCTGGTGCCACACCTGCCAAAATCGGTATCATCGTCGTCGCTGTCGCGATGTTACTCGCCATCTCCGATACCGCTATCACCAACACTACCACCAACGTCATCACCAACCAACCCGGAACACCGGATAACGCCGAAGCCGCATAACCGATCTGCAAGTCTAACTTCGATGCCGTGATCGCCGCCGATAAACTTAACCCTCCCCCAAATAACAATAACACGCCCCAAGGTATCGACTCGACATCCTTCCACTCCAAAACCGGTGCCCCTATCGGAAACACCAATAAACTCGCCATCGCTGCCATCGCAATCCATGGATCATTCACCGCCGCAAGCCATCCATGCAGCGCAGTCCCCTCTATCAAACCTAACATCGGCTCTCGAAATACCCATAGAAACGCAGTTACTCCAAATACAACCATCGTCATCCGCTGCTGCGCAGTCCATACCATCCGCTCCGCTCGCGTCTCTTCCCAAGCTCTCGGAATCTGTACTTGTACTCCACCCAGCGGCCACACAAGCAATACCATCCAAACCCAACAACCCAATAACAATACCCCCACCACCGGCATCGCTACCATCATCCAATCCCCAAACCCAATCTCCAACCCGCTCTCCTTTAAATACCCCGCAAAGTAAATGTTCGGCGCCGTTCCCACCAACGTCCCCATACCCCCAATACTCGCCGCATAAGCGATCCCTATCAATAATGACTTCGAGAAGTATGGATTATCTGTTGTCGCAATCACACTCATCGCTAACGGCAACATCAACATCGTTGTCGCCGTGTTGTTGATCCACATGCTCAATCCAGCCGTGCAAACCATAAACGCACCCACCACGCGCCCCGCATGTGTTCCCGCTACGCGCAGTAATACCAAAGCCCCCACGCGATGCAATTGCGTCTTCTCTATCGCTAACCCCAACCCAAATCCACCCAAAAAGAAATACACACTCTCGTTCGCGTAAGGCGCACAAGCCCGCATCATCGCATCCTTCGGATATAAACCCGAAAGCGGCAATACCAACATCGGTAATAATGCGGTCAACTCTAATGGAACCGGCTCAGTCATCCACCATATCGCCATCCATACACATAACCCCGCAACCCTCGCCGCTTCAGGTG
The DNA here is from genome assembly GCA_040373655.1 of Pirellula sp. Taxonomy (GTDB): domain Bacteria; phylum Planctomycetota; class Planctomycetia; order Pirellulales; family Pirellulaceae; genus JBKCUI01. The sequence continues at coordinate 11,807 of JBEICB010000118.1, forward strand.
GAATAGATGCAATTTGAGACATCAAGAACACCGTGCAAAGAGCAAGCACCGGTCCAACTAATAAAGCGATCCGCTTCATCCTACCCACCTGTTCTCAAGGCCTTTGCTCTTGCGTATTACGAACAAATTCGTCCGGTGGATGCAGCTCGCTAATGCGAACCAAGAGAATCACATCCTGTATCTCACTACCTCGCGTCAACGTCCGAAAATAATGCTCACCTAAACCATGAGCCGGCATCGTCGCACCCACCAACAAACAATCCCCTAACTGCAACTGCAAATCTAACCCCAAACCCTTCCAAACCAAACTCTCCCGACGCTCGTCCGTCCGAATCGCAGAGTCCTTCGCAACCACCACACGCCTCGCCTGCCCATACTCCATCTCAGGTATCAATTGCAACCGAGCTGACCCATCCCCATTCGGCGTCGCTTGTAATGACATCAAGAAATGTGGCCTCTCATATTGCCCTCCCTTGACTCCACCATCGTTGTACAACAATGTCACACTGTCCTGTTGCAAATTCCGTATCGTCAACTCCTTACGCTGTGATGCCCTACATCGAAAAATCTGCGTAAAACTAGAAACATCCGCCACCACCCCAGCTTGCTCCAATGGATCCGTCTGAATCCGATGCGCATTCTCACTAATCCAACGCTGAGCCACTCCGGGCAACATTCCATGAAACTTACCAACCCGCAACCCATTGCGGTCCAACTCCATCCGCAATCCAGCAGTCAAAAACTGCTCGTCCGCAGCTCCCCATAACTCCGGCAACCCCTGCGCATCAAGCGATGTAAGCCTCAACAGTATCGTCTCAACCCCAACCGTGTCCGCCGAAATCTCCATCCTCTTAGGTGACACACCAACAGGTAACTCCTCAGAAACCTTTGGTAACCAACGCGCACAACCACCGACCAACCCAAACAATAGCCCGAGCAAGCCACAGCAAATCCATTGCGTTCGGTTCGCAACAACCTCATACTCCCTCGGCACTACCAGTCCCCCCCTTAATCCAAACGGCCCGCAAGCCCTATAGCAGCCCACTCGCTCTACCGAGGTGGATTCACACCCGATGGTAAATTCGGATTCGCTGTGCGTGGTACCCCACCGCCTAAACCAGGAACCGCACCCGGATTACCGCCCGGCACACCGCCCGGCAACTGAGCCGTCCCCTGCGGCTGTGCTGGCAAGTAAGGAATCTCATTCGTCTTCCAACCAGCCCCCGGATCCACCGGAATGAAATCTTGCTGCCACAACTTCTCACTTAACCTCTGAAAGATGTTGGAGTTAATCTGCCGATTGCTGAATTGATACACCATCCGCTTGTCGCGTGGCTCAATCACCACCCCATTCGCATTCACCGCCTGATCACTCCACTCCGGCATATACAACACCATCAACACCGGCAAAAACATCTCGCGATCCAACACGATCTGCACGTGATGGTAATTCACGGCATCCACCGGATACTTCGGATAAGCCTCCACCGCATACTTGTTCTCCACCGGCTTGCCATTCTCCACCCCAGCCGATATCGCTCGCACCCAATAACGCTCCTTGATCTCGTCCGCCTTCACCCCAAACAAAAAAGGCAACGGCGAATTCATGATCCCTAACCCCTGCATCTCCGGCGGCAACTCTAACTTGGTCCGTATCTTCTCCTTGCGATCGTAATCCCAAACAAACTTCCCATCGCAAACAACCCACTCTCCCGAATTGTTCGGATCTACCTTGAGCTCCACCTGACGATCCTTCGTCATCTGACCCGTCATCTTGGTGTACACCTCCGTCTTGAATAACCCTCGATCAGGCTTCTGAAAACGAACCACACCCTGACTGGCCGCCACCGTCACATCCCCACGCCCCAACTGCCGCGCTAACTCCTGCACACCAGGCGCCTGCGAATCAAACTCCCATCGACTAAACTCACAACCAAAACGCTCAATCTTCGCAGTCTCCTGCTCCCAATACGCCAAAATCTGATCGATGTGCGCTTGCTCCTGCGGCGTTAACTCCGGAAATGGCCTCTGCTGAATCACCTGACCACCATTGTTCGGACCTTGCATCTGAAACTCTTGACCATCACGCAAAGCCTGCTGCAACTGATTCTGCACGCGATTCCCACCCTGAGCATTCAATTGCGGATTGAATTGAGGATTCAACTGCGGATTCCTCTGCGGATCCGCAACAACTCCACCCTGGCCTACCTGACCCGCTCCAGCCTGACCTGCCCCAGCCTGGCCTGCCCCAGCCTGGCCTGCTCCAGCCTGGCCTGCACTACCCTTCGCAGCTCCATACCCCGCCGATTTCGGCTGCACAATCGGCGCCTGACCCATCACGCGCCCCCCGGCGATCCACATCGAACCGACCAAGGCACTTACCCCAAGACCACCAATCCAAGCTTTGACAATGGTGCGACGCATCCGATCACTCATCCTTGCGTGTGGAACTGATTCTGCTTCAAGGGACCTCCTGCCCCCCGCGACTACTGCCAGACTAACAACTTGTCCCCCAAAATCCTAGATCGGTTTCCCCCAAGAACCCCACATCCTCCATCTCTACAGTCCCAACACCAACAACCCCCTAAACCTCACCGAAATGCAAGTAAATCGCCAAGGCGATCTGACAAACCGCTACGCCCATCCCAACACTATGCCCAATCCGACCACTTCGGCCCACTAACCAAAATAAAACCCCCATCACAGTTGCCGTACCAAGAAACTTCGCTCCCAAAAACAATCCTAAATCCGGCATCCTGCCACTTGGCAACCGATCCAAAGACATCAGCCACCTCCCCACAGGATTCAACTCCAACTCCTTTAAACTCAACGGATACTTGATCGTTAATGCCATGTCATAAATCGATACCGCAGCTATCGTTCCTAAATAAATACACAAGCCAACCGTCGATAGCACCGGCCACATCCG
>JBEICB010000099.1:0-18229 GCA_040373655.1 Pirellula sp.
AAAACGTTCTTGCAAAGATTGCTCATACGAAAGGGAACCCTATACGAAATAAATTTCGGAAATCGACTCCAAAATCGCTTTCCGCTGTGTTTGATAAGGATTATTCGTACACAAAGTCGAAAGTCAAGCAAAAATAAACGCGATTTTCACGCAGAATTTGCTAAATGGCGAGCAATTCTCCCTAGGCAAACCGTAATGCCTTGCTTAGCCAAACCCCTGTCAACCCCACGAAGGAAGACACCACCCCATGACAGGCTACTAAAGGGAGAATCACCCCCATAAGCCACCGAGAAGGCTTCTTTATCTGGATTGCTCAAACCCCATTGTCCCAACTGAGCAAATAATGGAAAAAACTTTCGCGAATCGAAAATCGACCAAAGTGTCCACCATCGATCCCTCGCCTATTTTTTCGAGCTAGATCTGAATTCAGCAAGGGCCGGCGAACTTTTCCATTCTGCGCGATGTCTAACACCGCAATCCCACGCGCAAAACCTGCATTCTCAGCTACGATATCCGACTATACTAACGACGGTTTGATAAACTCCTTCCAGTGACTTCTTTTCAGGAGATGAAACACCTAGTGCATACGCACGATCGCTCTCAAAGTCTCGCCAGCGAACAAGGGATCCTGGCACGCTTAATTCTCCCCAACGACACCGTTGCCGAAGACCCGTTCGATGAACTCAAAGGGCTAGCCGAAACCGCTGGCATCGGCGTCTGCGGTACCCTTTATCAAAAACGCGAACATCCCGATCAGTCGACTTACCTCGGACGGGGCAAAGTCGAAGAATTGGCGATGTTGGTCGAACACTTCAAAGCCGACGTGGTCTTATTCGATAACGATCTGACCCCAGCCCAGACCCGTAACCTCGAAAAGGCGATCGGCACAAAAGTGATTGACCGCTCGGAGTTGATCCTCGATATCTTCGCGACGAATGCACAGACCCACGAAGCCCGACTTGCCGTGGAACTTGCTCAACTCGAATATTCCCTTCCGCGGCTCAAGCGGATGTGGACGCACCTTTCCCGACAAACGATGGGAGTCGGGATGCGTGGTCCAGGGGAGAAGCAATTGGAAGTCGACCGTCGACTCGCCGAAAAACGTATCCACGACTTGCGCACCGATCTTTCCAAAGTCGAACGTCGCAAAGCTCGCGAAGTCGCTTCGCGCGATGGTACGTTCTGCGTATCCCTCGTCGGCTACACGAATGCCGGCAAAAGCACCCTCATGAACACTCTTACGGGAGCTGGCGTCGAAGCCGCCGATAAGCTTTTCGCTACGCTCGATACGCGTACCCGCCGCTGGATGCTCCCGGGCTGGGGACCCGTGCTTTTGAGCGATACCGTCGGGTTCATCCGCGATCTACCCCACCACTTGATCGCGAGCTTCCGCGCGACGCTCGAGGAAGCTCGCCAAGCAGACTTGCTCATGCACGTCGCTGACGCAAGCAACCCAGCGGTGCTGCAACAAATCTCTTCGGTCTACAAAGTCCTCAAAGAACTTGGTATCGAAGTAAAAGACACCCTGTTGATCCTCAACAAATGCGATCGACCAGGAGCCACAGAACGCATTCATCAAATTCTTGATCGCTATCCCAACGCGATTCCAATCTCCGCAAAAAGCGGCGAAGGAATGCAAAACCTTTCGATGGCCGTCAGCGATTCGCTTACAACTAACTTTGTCGAACTCGAGTTGCGTTTACCTGTCTCCGATGGAAAAACCATCGCTTGGCTCGCTACTCACGCAGAAGTCCTTTCGAAACACTATCAAGACGATTTGTGCCTCGTCCATTGTAGGATGAGTGCAGGAACCGCAGGTAAACTCGCTGGCCAGGGCACCGATATGCGAGTCCTCAAAGGGAAGATTCCTGAGCCCGCTAAACGTGGGCTTCCCAATGCTGCGACTTATATCCCTGCCGAGCTTGAGCCTTCGGAAGGTGAGCACTTTGAAGAGCTGGAACAAGCCGATTCCATCAGCGCGATCCAATCCTTGCAATCCGCTCAACCGCGTGCAGTACAACCCAAAGTAGGCTGACCCCATGCCCCGCCGACGCTTGAAAGGCTTGCGCATCTTGCTTACCGGCGCCAGCAGTGGGATCGGCTTCGCGATGGCTAACCAGTTGGTCAACGCCGGTGCGCATGTTCTCGTAACTGCTCGGCGCCGTGAACGATTGGAATTGCTCGCCAAGAACTTGTCGTCAAACTCGAAATCTCCATCCTCAAAAAACGCAGGAGTCGGATCGATCCATGTGCTTGATGGGGATCTGACTGAGCCTTCGCACCGCGCGTCCTTAATTCGTTGGTGTGATTCTCATTGGCAGGGGCTGGACGTACTGATCAATAATGCCGGCGCGGGAGCCATTGGTCCCTTCGCGCTCGCCAACGTCGAGCGGATGCGGCGTGTCATGGAAGTCGATTTCTTCGCCCCTGTCGAATTGACCCGATTAGCAATACCATTGCTACAGCGAGGACACCGTCCTGCAATCCTCAACATTGGCTCCGTCCTTGCACACCGCGCGGTGCCGAACAAAAGTGAATACTGTGCAGCAAAATTCGCTCTACGAGGATGGGCCGAAGCCCTCCGCGTGGAACTCTCACCGATGCACATCGAAGTCCTCATGGTCAGCCCGAGCACCACTCGCTCAGAATTCTTCGACTCACTCGTCGACACACCTGCAACCGCGCGTAGTCAAAGCATCGGGAGCATGTCCCCCGAGACTGTCGCCGCAAAAGCCATCTCAGCCTTGGTTCGCTCCAAACGAGAAATGATCCTGAGTCTAGGCGGTAAAGCCCTGGTGGCTATGGGCCGTTGGCTTCCCTCTCTGACCGATCGGATTCTAGAAAAAAATCTCCCCAAACCGCCCAACACTCATCCGGCCACACCTGAACAATAATCGACAGTGTTACGGGGACTGTGTGAATCTGCCTCAAAAGCCAACAGATCACTTCCATTCAACGCCGATTCCCCCAATTCCCTAGTATCAAACTTTGAGTTTGGCGGATTTCTTCACCGATTCTCCCCATAGTGGACCGAAAAACCACTTCCGCGAATTTCCTATCGAATTTACGATGTTTCCCTTGGATTTCGCAAGCTCGCTGTGTGGAACTCCCGGGGGCCCGGAGTGGATATTGAACGAACGCAAGTCGAATTGACCGGAGAACTCGATCGAGTACTCGGATACCTGAATTTCTCGTCGGGAAAACCCGATGCGAAGTTCCTTGCGGCAATGAACCGTCTCTACGCAAAATCCATCGAAGGGGTAACCGCTAATAACCGTGCTACGCCCCCTCGCACCGGCCGCAACTCTAAACGATGGAAAGCCTCTCCATACGCCGGACTGCCCGCTTGGGTTACCATCGAACAATGGCTCTCGGACCGTCTCGACGAACTGCAACGCACCAACTCGATCTACTCGCAGTGCGAGCAAGCCCGCCAAGGGATTGAACTGGTTTGGAAGTCCCTATTGCCCGATTATTTGGACTTCCACAGCGATCTGCTTTTTCACCAAGAACCCGAAGGGATATTCAATGGATTGTTTCTAGGCCGCGCGATCGAAGCTGTCCTGCGACAGGGCGGCCCCTGGCAAGAATCCCAACGCATCGTCCCTCTTGCGATCGACCACCTGAATGATTACGTCGGTTACCGCCCCGTGGCTACCCTCGAAGGTCATGCCCTTGAGCCCTATCCCCATGAATGGCTAGGCGCCCTGCCACTGTATATTCGTGATGTCGGTGTAGCTTACGGACCCTACCAAGATTTGATTTCCAAAGCCCATCAAATTCTGCTTGAAACCCCCCCTGCAATTCTACGGGAAGCCCAATTCGATCCAGAGCTACTCGATGAAATCGCACTCGATCCCCGGGCCTACGATTTTGATCACCCCGTCAACAAACGCCCCAATTATTACTTCGGCCAATGGGATCCAAATCGCATCGACTCCAAAGGTTACTATCGCCGATTTATCTTGCAACAAGTCACCATCGATGCATTGATGATCCGGGTACAGCAAGGACTCGCAGGTTCCCACGAACCCCCCCAGGAAGAACTTGTCACCGAAGCTGCCGCAGTGCTCGCAGGCACAATGCTTATGGCCTCGGGTATCTCAGGCGCAAGCCCGACTTCCATCGCTTCTACCACCAGCCTTTCGGATCTGATGGGCTCCATCGCACAATACCGCGATGCATTCTACAACGCGTTTCTGGGCCAACTGCCGGAAGGCCCACACAGAGATCGGTTGCTGGCCGAAGCCCAAATTCGACGCCAACCCTTAGGCGGAGCACGCCAAGAACTCAATACGGCACTTGGTCGATTGCGAGCCGCCCAAGTCGAGAGAATCCAAGTCGCTCGAATCTTCGCAAGGATGGGAAGCGCAAAAGCCTCAAAAGAGGAATCGGATGATGTCCAAGTCCCATCCGCGAGAATCTTGTGCCGCATCGATTGCCTTCTGACCACTGGAAACCAATTGCTCCGTCGCGGCGAGATCCAAAAAGCGGCCTCCATCCCCGACCAAATCGAAAACCTCATCGAACGCGGTATCGCCTGCGGTGCACTCGTAGACCCCTGGAATATCCTCGGTTTCGGCGGAAACTTTAATCGCTTTGTCGGTTCAGATGCCAGCGTGATGGATGAACGTGTCCATGAATTGGTTCAAATCATGGAACAGACCTTCGGCCTGCTCTCCAAAATCTGGAGAGAAGCCGCAGCGCGGGACGAAGAAACGCTCTGCGAAGAAACAGCAGCACGCTTCGAACGAATGGTAAAGTGGTGGCGAAAATACGCTGCACACGAAGTCAGTGATGTTCATGCAACAGATCCAAAAACAACTCTTGAGTCCGCCGAACTCGTCGCACGCGCTCTGCGCCTCTGGCACCGCGGTGGAGCTGCCGCCGGCGACCTGAAATTCTGGTCGCCACACGCTTCGATGTTCGACTCCCCCAAAGCCTACGCGCTAGTCATCGAAGCCCTGCTCGACCGAAATGACTTCGTCGGCGCAAAAGCACTTTTGATCCACTGGCTCTACCAGTCCAACCGCGTCGGACTCACCAGCGGTTCGATCACCTACTCCGACCTCGCTCGAAGATGGGTCGAGCGCATGCTCGCTCCCGAACAAATCACCCAACGGCCCACCCAAGCAACTTGGGATCTAATCGAGAACTTCTTCGATCTGCTACAAGCGAACGCGGAAGACTACTGGCAATCACCCGTCTTCCAACTCGAGAAGAAGAATCGCGGTGGCTCTGGCCGTAAACGCCCCAGAAACTCAGACGCAAACGATCCAGCAGATAGCGATCAAGAAAGCTTGCAACATGACAGCTTGCATGACGACGGTTTGCAACACGACAGTCTGGAAGTCGACGAAGAATCCTCACGCTACGAAGCTGCCTACCAAGACGTCAGCTATGTTGACTCAACAGACGATGGACACGACGGTCCCGTATATGAATACGATGACGGGAGCGACGAATCATTTATCGAAGAATCCAAACGTATCGGCGAACACTTGCTATTCCTCAGCGGTTTGGCCCACATGTGGAAACAGGTCGCACAAGGAATCGGTGCTCTGAAATCCACCTGCATCCCTAACCTTGGAAACAACACCGAGTCAGAAACCAATCGAGAAACATCTAGCAACCCTTGGACACATCAAGCCGATGTCGCACTAGACGGGTGGGTCAAAAGCTGCCTCTCTCAACGCGCGGGCCTAGCCCAACTCCTCGATCAAGTCCATGCGTTTACCATCGCTCGCGGTGGTACCGATACCGATTCTATGACACGCTACGATCGCCAACGCGTGGCCAAAGAATCCTTGCTTGAACGAATCCTTATGACCGCCGTGGAAATGTCCGATGCCAGCCGACTATTGCTCGCCACCCAAGACAGTGGGCAACGTACTGCGACTCCGGGATCCAGCGACGAACAAGTCGCTATTGAACTTTATGCCGGATTAATAGCAGGCAGTCGTGAACAAGTGCTCGAAGCGTTTCCCCGCTACATCCAAGCGATTCTGCCTGAACCGCTCCTTTATGTTTCTCTCGCCCGGGGTGGAAAACCACGCGATATCCTCCGCGCTCGCGCAAGACGCCGGACCCTATCTCACCTGCTGACGTGGCTGCCACGCCAAGGCTTCTATCGAGACGCCTGCCAACTGATCTCCGCCGCGCGGCACATGGAAATGCATAACCATGTCGGACACGGCGCAGTTACCGAATTCGACGACCTATTCCAAAATGCCTTCAAAGCTATGGTAAGGGCGTTGATCCGGAACGCTTACCAATGGTCTGGTTTCGATCCACAACCCTCAAAAAACAACTCGAAACGGCGTACCAAACGAGTGCGCGAATACGAGTCCAACGAACTTCCACAATCCCCAGACGACTTCCACACACTTGAACTCGACGCACTCGTAGACCTTAACCTTCCCGAACCTGACCCCGAAGTCCTCGTCCCCCTACTTGAACAACTCACCGAACGATTGTTGGGACACTGGCTAAGCCACTCGCGTACCTTGCGACTGAGTGTCCTCGAAACAGTCGATCACCCTAAACGCTGGCAAAAACTCTCCGAATTCATCCAACGCTACGGCAAGGGTCTCTTCACACAAGGTTTCCTGCGACTCGCACATGTACGGGCAATCCTGCACCAAGGTGTCGGAAACTGGCTACGGTCGGCCATGGAAAACCAAGATAGCCAAGAGATCCAACCGTTGCTCGAAGCCATCGAGTCTGGCGAGCTGCAAATGGACGAAGCCGAACAATGGCTCGCCGTCGTCTTCGAAGCCATCATCGACCACTTTGCGGAATACAAAGACTACAACAGCACTACGACCCAAAGCGATCGCGGTGAAATGCTCTATATGTTCCTCGATTTCCTAAGACTCCGCGTTCGTTACGATCGAGTCTGTTGGAATTTCAAACCTGTCTTTTGGGCTCACGAAGTCCTCGTGCATGCAGGTTGCCAACAATCGGCAAATCAATGGCGACGCGCCCTGTCCGAACGCGTTTCCAAAGAAGCAGAATCCTACCTAGAGAAACTAAAACAACTCCAGGAAGCTTATGCGATGAAAATGCCCTCCGTGGCTGATCGACTCAATGAACGTTTCCTCAAACCAATGACCATCGACCGCATGCGCGCACTGATCCGACCCGCAATGCGGCAACTAAGAGGCAATAACTCCGAACATTCCAGAGCTTTCGACCTACTCGTCCAAGAAGCCCATTTAATGATGCGGGAACCCACAGGCGTCGGACTAGAAGTCCCCCCCTGGCTTGTCGTACTCGATGAAGAAGTCGACCGCGTCCTCGATCAAGAGAACAGTACTCACCCTCTGATCCGTTTGGAACAAACCGTTCCTATGCACAATGTCACTCTCGAACATGTTCAGGAAGAACTAAGACAAGCACAAGACGACTTGCCAACCCTACCAAGCCCCCCTACGACATAGGGCAACGCGTAGCTACTCTGACACGCAGTGTTAAATTACTTCAGCCCGACCAAGGCACGCCCAACAAGACTACTGCAGTTTTCTCCAGGCCTTTTCAAAGGCCAAAAACCTATCGCGATCCTCGCGAGCTTCCAAACCCAAAGCCTTAACTTCCCAATACTCCGTAAGCTTCGCCAAGTGCTCATTCACCCCCTTCTCGTCCCCCCGCTCCCCACTCTGAATTAAGAAAGACTTAAATGCCTCCAGCGTGTGAAACCCCTGCTTCTCAGCTTCTTGAAACGACTTCATCGCTGTCCCCAAATTCCCCTGCTCGAGGGCCATGCGAGCCCGCAAATCCAACATCAATGGATCCTGCGTCGCGGTGTAAACTTCATCGATCGCATCTGCAATCCTACCGCGAGTAACTAACGATGTGTTCCCCTCACCAGCTGCCATCCAAGCTTGGATCAATGAGATCGAATTATTCGAAAGCACCACCTGCGAGTCGTCCGCAGAACTGCTGTCCGCTTGTTTAACCACCCATTTTCCATCGTCGACCTGAAGCGACATCTGCTCCCGACAAAACGAGTGTATCGAGCGATCAGTCTGCCAATCGATCAAATTGATCAATGCAGGACTATTCGCTCCGTGGGAAAACACCAAAACCGCATATCCATACAACTTGCTCGCATAAAAGTCCTTTACCTTAATCCCACGCTTGAGACTCGCCTCTACATTCAATGACTTCGTGTTGAAGATCCCTTTGTATTTCTCAGTGAAATCATCGAAATTGATCAATCCCGCAATCTGCGAAAGCACTTGCTCGGACGACACCAACTCCGCCGGAGTTTTCTCTTCACGGTAGTAACGCAGAAGAATAGCAGTCTCATCACTCGCGACCGAGTACCCGATGATCCTCCAATCATGGTAACCCAACGCAAGGGCCTGTGAATTGTCCAAGAAATCCTTCATCATAATCGTGATGAGTTTTCGCTGACCAACCGCTTTGCTATCCTCGGCCTTTGTGTTCTCCGCCGCCTCATTACCATACTGAACGATCTCCGCAACCTGCTTGGTCCTGAAGATCTTTATGATTTCTTGATACTTCGATTGCTTGGCTAACTCGACAAACTCCTCTGCAATTTTCAGAGAAGCTCTCGCGGTCTTCTGCTCCGCAGGAAACTTAGACCAACCATTGAAATCCTGCCAAGCGACTCTCGGTTCACGTACCTTTGGTTTATCATCGACCTTTTTCTTATCCGCAGCGACAGAGATCTTGAGCTTGCGAACGATGCTCAACCGATCCAATCCCAAGACGGCCCCAACCATCAAACCTATCGAAAGAAAGGTCGATAAAGCTACGATAGGCCAGCCAGGTTCGAACAACAGCGTCGGAACATATTCCAAAATCGAAAACCGACGTCCACGCGCTCCTAACTTCTGAGTCCCCCCCTGATAATCCGAGGGGTCAAGCGATAAATCAACATCGTCATCTTCTACCAACTCCTCATCAAAGTCATCGGATGCACTCGATGACTTCGACGGATTCAAACGAACAATGTACCCGCAATTCGGACATGTCACCCCACGAGTCGATAACTCTCGTAGCTCGGCTCGCACCTGCGAACCGCAACCGCATATGATGTTTCGTTGCATAATAGGAGTTCAGTCGTACCCAAGGCACTGGCTGGAGAAACCAAAGCATCAATCAAGAAAACTTCCTTTGCAGTGCCCTTCTCAACGGTACAACCTTTCAAGGCCCATTAACCCGGACAAACCGAATAAAAGGACCATGATCAAAATTGACCATGGCGGGGGCGTTAGACACATGCACAAAGACGCGATCCCGAAAGAATGGCGCAAAACCAATCAATAGCAAGCCATTCCGAGAGGGTTCATTGAGTGTTTTTCCTAAGCGGATCAACAGCTACGACAATATGTCACGCATTGACCTTCGCCAACGCGGACTTTGCTGTCGCTACGCACTTGCGAATGTCTTCGATCGGATCCTTCGGATTCTCCTCATACTCCAACGAAAGCGCTCCATCCGAAGGAAACTTCGCTTGCACCAACGCATCAAAAACCGCTCCGCAGTCCAAATGGCCCTGCCCAAGCAACACGCCGCGCGTGTTTTCCTTCATCTCTGCAAAGTCCTTCAAGTGAATCCCGTACAAGCGGCCCGCTAAAGCACGTATCACTTCCACCGGCTTTTCACCGGAGCGAATGAAGTGCCCGAGATCGGCGCAAGCCCCAATTCGAGCGTCACGTCCCTCGATCGCTCGCAATACATCCACCACCTTGTTAAACCGATCCGACGGGCCATGGTTGTGAATCGCGATCCGTATGTCAAACTCTTGCACCAACTCGTTGAGGCTGTCCATCGAATCCGGTGTTGGTGCCGCCGAAATATTCTTAATACCCGCCTTCTTCGCAAACTCGAATACCTTGCGGTTCGCCGCACCATCCTTGGTGAAACCATTCACCCCGTGCGCAGAAATCGCTAACCCCAGCCCGCGAACCTTCTCAACCATCGAACGAATCTGTTCGTCCGTCGCATTCAATGGAAACATGCCACTGAAAAACTCAACCGTCTCAAACCCTAACTGCTTCGTATGCTCCAATGCCGCGTCGACCGGAAACTCACGCAATGAGTAAATCTGCAAGCCTAACTTCAATCCCGCTCGCTTCGCTTCCTGCGCTATCAGTTGTTGCACCGGCGAAAATGCCAAAGCACCCGCACACAACCCAGCAGAGTGCAACCAAGCTCTCCGGTGTATCGTCGCACTTCTGTCAGATACAGAACCGCCGGTTCGAGATTCAATTCGCATACTAAGCCCTTCATGGTTTCATTCTGGAGGAATTCAGGAGAGAACAAGCCGTGAGGAAAAAGGGTTGTCAGACTTGGCCAGCAAAGTACACTGCTAACTCCTTGGATAAGTTGCACCTATGCCAATGGACTGGACAGTCCAAGGAATTACCCCAATTTCGCATCTACAGCGAGTCTCATTATCGTACTCGATTTTCGGGTGTAGAACCCGCAGGATTTTCGATGGCCAGCAAAGATTTTGATATCGATCAACTCGCGGCCTACCTGCATTTGAGCCCCGATCAAGTCACCAAAATGGCCTCCCGAGGAAAACTCCCAGGTCGTAAAGTCAACGGTGCTTGGAAGTTCTCCGAATCCGAAATCCATCACTGGCTAGAAGAACAGATCGGCATCGTGGAACCCGATGAACTGCAACGCGTCGAAATGATTATCGAGAAATCCATCGACACCACCATCGACAATCGCGCAATGCTCTGGGAATTCATGAGCCAAGATGCAATCGCCATTCCACTCGATGCCCGAACCCGAAGCTCCGTAGCTCGCGAAATGTCCAACCTCGCTGCAAACACCGGACTCCTCTGGGACGCTTCCCAAATGGCCGACGCCGTCTTGACGCGCGAAGCCCTCCACCCCACCGCCCTCGAGAACGGTGTCGCGCTGCTACACCCTCGACGCCCCCAATCCTCAATCCTCTCCGACTCCCTCGTCGCCCTGGGAATCTGCCCACGGCCTATCCCCTTCGGAAATACCGCCGGACTCCTTACCGATGTCTTCTTCTTGATCTGCTCGACCGACGACAAAATCCACCTGAAAATACTCGCGCGCTTAGCTCGACTCGTCAGCGACGAAGTACTCTTAACGATGCTTCGCTCCGCCCAAAGCCCAGCCGAAGCACTCGAACTGATCCGTACTGCCGAAAGGGAACTGATCGCTTCAGATACTCGCTGATCCATACACCGCTACTGAACTCTCCGCTACTGAACTCTCCGCTACCGAACTCTCCGCTACCGAACTCTCCGCTTCATCAAAATCACCCGGCACCTCTACTACCCATAGGCTCACCCAACGAGCCAAGAGAACCGCGAAAAACTTGAGACCGAGTTCGCTGAAACCAGCCGCCAACAGATGACTTCTCCCCCCAAGCCAAACTCGACGATTCTTGGATGGTGCGGCCCGACCGATCCGGCTTGGAGATCCCTCCTCGATTCGATCCCAACATCCCTACTTCCTAACATCGATATTCTTCGCCCGTGCGATCTGATCGATTGGATCAACGAACCAACCGAACCATCCCAATCCCTAAAACGCACATCCAAAAAGCAAAGCTCCAACAAACGAGTTCTGATCGCCTGCGAGCATCGAAACGACCAAACTCTGACCCTTATCGAACAACTCCTCAAACCAAAACCCCGCTCCCAACAAAAAATAAGCAACCCCGCTCCCTTCGCGCTCGTGCTTGGTGAAGACTGGCAAGGACATCGACGCACCTACCCCCTTCCCGATACACTCGAGACGTTCTACTGGTACGAGTGGTTCGATAAAACCCTCCCTTGGATCCTGCTTGATCAACCCCAACCCAATGACCTAAAAACTCACCGCCAAATTGAACTTAACCGCAGAGTCGCACGAATCCTCCACTCCAACGAACAACTCTCCCTGCACCTGACCGCGCCGGATATCCAAAACCATTTATCGAAGAGCCTTTGGTGGATCCTCGCCGATCAACCCGATACCTCTACCTTTTGGTGCAACCTCCTCGAAAGCTACGGCGTACGGACCGTCGGCTCACTCCTCAACGAACCCTACCCTCAACTCCAACCCGACTGCATCCTCCTCGCACCACAAGCCCGCACAATCGACCACACGACTTCCATCCAACCTCCAAAAGAAATCCTCAACTCCCTGACAAGACTCCGCGAAGACCACCCCACTGCCTTCCTCGCACTCATCTCACCCTTCCCCCGCTTGTGCGATTGGCCCCAACTTCAAAGCGCCGGCCTAAACGCAATCACCGGCTACCCAAACTCGCCGCAAGGCCTTCTAAGCACCTGGCTTTTACAAAACGCGTAATCCCTTGACGCTCCCATCTCAAGGGCGTACAATCAAACAATCAATCAACTCATTAATTGTTTAAGCGTCGAACTGTTGAGCGAAGAGCGAACTGTTGAGCCGTTGAGCGAAGAGCGACGAGACATCTAACTTGGTCGATTCCCCAAAACTTGACCTCAAAAAGATCTGCGATGGTTGCAAAAAAACGAGCAAGCCCCAAACGAAAAGAGAAATCCAAAGCGCCGCTAGGATGCGAACAAGAACCCCATGCCTTCACCCCAGAAGAACTCCTCGATTGGAAACTCTGCGCTCGTGCCGCCAGCATCTTCCGAGCCCTCGGTGACCCTAGCCGACTACAACTCCTCGCCCTCCTCGCCCGACGCGAAATGTGCGTATCCGAACTGAAGGAACATCTCAACGATAACTTACCAGCTATCTCCCAACGCCTAAAACTCCTTCGCGCTGAACGGATCGTACAAAGCCGCCGCCAAGGCAAACATATTCACTACTCCCTAGCAGACGAACATATCAAACACCTGATCTCCAACGGACTAGCTCACGGCGGAGAAGACCTACACAAAGCACGACACTAAACAAACTACAATCGTCCCTTTTGTCAGTACTTTACACCAATTTCACTCTGGAGAAAAAACCATGGGAAACCACCACGATCATCACGATCACGAACACGGTAAAGGTTGTGGGCATACCGCGATCGAACACAACGGCCATGTCGACTACCTGCACGATGGACACTTGCACCACCCCACTAGCACGGGACAAGTAGAAGAACATACGTTGGACGTCACCGAATCGAACCCCTCGGCTTGCACCGGCGGTCACGTCTGCTCGGGACACGAACCGGGACACGTTCACGGACCAGGTTGCGGACACCCAGCCGTTCCTCACGGCGACCATGTCGATTACCTCGTCGATGGACACCTGCACCATCCTCACAACGGTCATTGCGACGATCACGGCAAAGTCCAAGTCGTCTCGCAATAACTTTCTTGGCGGGATAAACAACTCAAACCACGCAATTCCTCCAAGCCCATGCAAACTTCGGCGGTTACCCAAATTTGGGAACCGCCCAGCTTTCGGAAATTGTTTGAATTGCTTGTCTTAAATCCCCCTTGACCTGTCTTGCTGATCTTGTCTATCCTCCCCGAAGTCCAGGGCAAGCTCGGTAAGATCGGCGAGCCTGGTTGGAATTACAGGATAGATCTGTCGCGGTAAGCGTCGGCGGGTCGTGAGCGTTCAACAAGGATGGTTGAGTCCCATGTCCACTACGAAAACAGTCTTTACCACTGGCGAGGCGGCTAAGATTTGCAAAGTTAGCCAGCAGACCATTATCCGTTGTTTCGACAACGGAACCCTCAAAGGATTTCGCGTGCCGGGAAGTCGGTTTCGCCGAATCCCACGCGATCAACTCTTCGTCTTCATGAAAGACAACGGTATCCCTACCGATGCCCTCGAAAGCGGCAAAAAGAAACTTTTGATCGTCGATGACGATCAAGACCTGGTAGATCTGATGCGAGATGCCTTTGAACGCGACGGACGCTTCGATATCCGTACCGCAAACAATGGCTTCGATGCTGGGATGCAAGTCAAAGAGTTCCGACCCGATCTCGTCGTACTCGACGTCATGCTACCCGATATCAACGGTCGCGAAGTCTGCCAACGCGTTCGCTCCGATCGCACAATGGATACCGTGAAAATTCTCTGCATCTCCGGTATGGTCGAATCGGACAAAATCGCCGATCTTCGAATGGCTGGTGCAGATGACTTCATGCAAAAGCCATTTACGACCGATCGCCTCCTGGAACGTGTATGCGACCAACTCGAGATCGATCGTCCAATCGCTATGGCCGGCTAATCACGAACCAGAAACCGGTCGTAGTCGCTGAAGAACTTCGGCTATCCTTGCCGCACCTTCATCGACCTCCTGCGCACTGGTTTCATGCGATAGGCTTAATCGTATCGAGCCCCGGATCTTCTCGGGGCTCAATCCCATGGCTTGCAATACATGCGAAGGTTGACTCGATCCACTCGCACAAGCCGAACCGGTTCCGCACGCAACTCCGATGCGATCCAACGCCAACTGCACCACCTGCCGATCCAGTCCCGGAAACGCAATGCTGATCGTGTGGGGCAATCTCTCCACATTCTGACCATGGATGCAAGCCCAGGGGTGACGTTCTAACAAGCAACGCTCCAACTCCTTGCGTCGCTCCTCCATTCTCTCGCGTCGCTCGCTCAACTCTTCCCGCGCAAATCGAACCGCTGCGGCAAAACCACTGGCCAACGCTGGATTCTCCGTCCCGGGTCGCACCCCCAGTTGCTGAAATCCTCCGTAAAAAATCGGCTCTAACTTCAGCCCATGCCTCATTATCAACGCGCCAATACCGATCGGCCCATGTAACTTGTGCGCTGTAATACTCATCGCGTCGACCCCCAAAGCCTCAAACGACAATGGGATCTTTCCCAAACCCTGTACCGCATCGCAATGAACCGGTATTCCTAGCGGCTTACAGATCTCAACCAACGCATCGATCGGTTGGATTACCCCCGTCTCGTTGTTTGCAAGCATCACCGACACCAACGCAATCGCCTCACCACCGTTTACCCGATCCCTAAATCGATTTAAATCAATCCGACCATTCGCATCGCAAGGTAAATAATCAACCTCACGACCCATTGCTGCCAATCGTTCCGCCGCAGCCAGTACACTCGGATGCTCGATCGAAGAAACAACCACCCGCCCCGGTCGCAAACTACTGATTCCGAAAATTGCCAAATTGTTCGCTTCGGTTCCACCACTCGTAAAAACCAGCGTGTCACTCTGCATCCCCCGAACACGCGCCGACAAATCACCTAACAGCGAATCCCTCGACTCCTCCAACACACGCCTCGCTTCGCGACCCGGCCCATGCTGACTACTCGGATTCACCCGTCGCGCTCGATACTCAGCACACACTCGCTCGCCGACCCTCGGATCCATCTGCGTCGTCGCGTTGTTGTCGAAATAAATCACAGTAACTTTGCTAGTTAAATACAATCCACAAACCGCTACCCCAAAACGTCTCCCCAAGCATTATCGGCGAAACTTAACCAAGGAGCAAATGCCGGACAAATTCCTGCTTCTAACGCCAAAGTCCCCCCAAGAGTATCGCACGGTTTATTATTGCCTTGCCGGCGAAGGCATCGGTTTCAGTGAACCAAGCCCCCCATCGATCTGCAATACCTGACCTGTAATCCAGTCATTCATGGGATGTGCCAAAAACACAATACCTCTCGCAATGTCCGCCCCTTCGCCAAACCGCCCCAACGGATGCATCCCTAACGACACTTCCGCACTGCGTGCATTCCCCCACACCCTCTGCGTCAACGGAGTTTGAACCAACCCCGGTGCAATCGCGTTGACCCGTACGCGTTTTCCGGCATAAGTCATCGCGGCAGAACGCACGAGCCCCTCTATCCCGCCCTTGGCCGCCGCAATCGCCTCATGATTCGATAAACCGATCGATGCCGCAGAAGAACTCATTAACACAACACTGCCACCCTCTTTGAATCTCGGCACAAACGCGCGCAAGACCCCCGCAGCGGAAGTTAAATTCGTCGCAATCACTGAGTCCCACTCATTGCGATTCGTCAAATGAATCGGCTTGAGCAATACGGAACCGGCCAAGTGAACGACACTACTGTATCCACCCAAAGCAGCATCGGCCGCCACAGCTGCACGCTCCATTGCCTCCCAATCGGTCGCATCCGCAACACAGTAACCCCAACCATAATGACTCGCTAACTCCGTTAACTTCTCCTCGTCACGCCCCACCAAAAAAGCTTTACCTCCTGCTTCGTGAATCTCCTTGCATGCCGCTCGCCCAATCCCCCCATAAGCCCCAATCACAACACAGTTGAACGCTGGACGATTTACCGGATCTGCCATTGTGAATCCCACCTTTCCACTCGCTACGATTTAATTTGCTGTAACGATTAAGCTACTTAACTTTCTATAGCCAACGGCTAGCCCCCCCGCGTCTGCCCAAACAGGCTCACGCATAATCTCTCCCAGGCCAGCGCTCCGGGCTACCACCTTCGGCCCCCTTGGGACGTGAAACCATCGGTTACAACGATTCGCATTGGGCCACAATTCCATTCGATTGCCCTAACAAGTTGTGGCAAGGATCATCCTATTTTCCGTAAGGCGAACATTCGCCGTAAACGCCACAACGGAGAATGAGAAGACAGCACAGGGTCGAGCGCAGGGTCGTCCTGGGTAAACTAGGAACCCATCAGTATAGTCACGTGACAAGTCCTATTCGAATACAGTCTGCCCAAACCATATCGGACCTTGAAAAAATTACCTCTGGTGCTTGACAACCTCGCTACAGTCACACGAAGCCCGATGCAGTTCCGCAGATGAGGCTGACAATGCTCGTGGCTGCCAGAGACGTTCAGGTAGCTTTGGAAAATTCCTTCCGTTTTTGTGAGAGTTGGTTATGAAGAAGTTATCGAAGTTTGTTGTTGGCGCTGTCCTCAGCGTTGTGTCCTCGACAGCGTTTGGTTTCGAAAAGAACATCGTTGAAACCGCTGTGGAAGCAGGCAAGTTCAAGACATTGGCAACGGCACTAACCGCTGCTGGATTGGTCGATGCAGTCAGTGGCCCAGGCCCTTTCACTGTGTTTGCTCCAACCGACGAAGCATTCGCAAAGGTTCCCAAGGAAACCCTCGCAATGTTGCTCAAGCCAGAAAACAAAGAAAAGCTCAAAGCAGTTCTGACTTACCACGTCGTTCCAGGCAAGGTAATGGCTAAAGACGTCGTAGGCTTGAAGGGTGCAAAGTCCCTTAACGGTCAACGTATCGATGTCAAAGTTGACGGCAGCAAGGTTTCTGTTGACGGAGCCAACGTAGTTGCAACCGATATCGCTTGCACCAACGGTGTGATCCACGTCATCGACTCGGTTATTCTTCCAGCTTCCGATAATATCCCAGCCGTAGCAACCAAGGCTGGCAAGTTCTCGACGCTACTCGCAGCTGCAAAGGCCGCAGGTTTGGTCGATGCACTCAGCGGTGACAAGGCTTTGACCGTCTTTGCTCCAACCGACGAAGCTTTTGGCAAGCTGCCAAAGGGAACTGTTGAGTCGTTGCTCAAGCCTGAAAACGTTGACAAGCTCAAGGCTATCTTGTTGTTCCACGTTGTTGAAGGCCGCGTGTACTCCGAAGACGCCGTGAAGGCCAAGACTGCAGCGACCCTTCAAGGTGGCAAAGTCGAAATCACCGTCAAGGACGGTGCAGCATACGTCAACGGTGCGAAGATCCTCGCCACCGACATTGATGCAGGGAATGGCGTTATCCACGTGATCGATTCCGTAATTCTTCCACCAGCGAAGTAACGAATCAATACGTGAACCGTTCAATACGGAATCACTGACTATTAGAGAAACCATCGGAATTTTCCGATGGTTTTTTTATTTTCTTTACGCCTAACGCTCCACCCGTACCCGCTTCCCGCAAGCGTCTCGCCGCGTAGGGTATGTGCGCAGCGGTCCCCACCTAAACCATCCGCTGCCAAGCGGTGGACGTTGCAAGGAAGATTTCCACCGTCTGGCGAACGGTGGCTACGGGAGTGCGATGGCTACGGGCGTGCGGTGGAGCTGATGGTAGCCATCCGCTGCCAAGCGGTGGACGTTGCAAGGAAGATTTCCACCGTCTGGCGATCGGTGGCTACGGGCGTGCGGTGGCTACGGACGTGCGGTGGAGCTGATGGATAGGGGTAGGGAAATCCGGTTGAGCCGGACTCCCCTCCCTCCGAACCGTACGGGCGGTTTTCCCGCATACGGCTCTCCGGTAAGTAGTGTCCCTGATGGGATTGTCCGAAACGATTGTGGGCCTCCCGCAGACTAAAGAGACCCGCTTTCGCAAAGTAATC
>JBEICB010000426.1:0-1600 GCA_040373655.1 Pirellula sp.
AAGAATCCCGGTGAGTTAGTAGCATCTCAGGGCTTTGCGGAGATGGTTCAAGAGTTGCGAGAGAAGTTCGATTACGTGTTGATCGATTCACCGCCGGTGATCCCTGTTGCGGATGCGACATCGATTGCAGGGGTAGTCGATGGAATTATCATGGTGTTGCGAATTCGTAGGGGAGTGGTATTGTCGGCCCATAAGGCGAAGAGTCGTTTGGCGATGGTTCATGGCAACTTGATTGGCGTGATCGTCAACGGTATGGATGAGAATCTGTACTACAACGAGTATGGGACTTATTACCGAGGGGCTTACTATCACGGATACAACTACGGCAAGTACTATGACAAGAAGTACTCCGATTATTCGGATCGTCGAGGTTCGGAGGATCGGATGACTTCGAAGGAGCGGTCGGCGATCAAGGAGCGTAGTTAGTGGTTTGGTGGCTATAGTGTGCGGGTGGTGTTCGGAGAGCATTGCTCGGTGGAGTGGTGAGAAATGATAGACGCGTCATGGTGTGACGCGTCTTTTATTTTAGAAGGGTGTTTGAGGATTCAATTTCGTTGCAGGGCGCATTGAGAGGCAAGAGAATGGATCGCGGAGTGTTAATCGTAGTCGCGTTGATAGCACTTGGACTGCATAGCCAGGGGCTTGCCTCACATTTGCATCGTGTGATTCAAGCGGGGCGGTGGAATGATTTAGGGGTAGTGATCTTGGGGGTTGCCGGTGTGGGCATCGCTGCATCGATGCGTTTGGGTGGGTGGCGTGGTCTCAAGCGAGGGTTGGGTGCTGGTTGGGGGTATGGTCTGTTGTTTTTAGCTTGTGCTTCGACTGCTTTGGGGTATTGGATGCAGGATTGGCGATTGGTGTGGATGGGGAGTGGGTGGATGTTGGCGACGGTGATAGGAGAGTTGTTTGGATTAGGGGTTGGGGCTGTGGTCAGGATGGGTTTGCTTTTGGGATTCGTCCCGTTATTACCTTGGGGTATTGAGTGGCGAGTTCACGAGGTAGGTCAGCGGTTAGCGAGTCGGTTTGCAGGTGTTTTGTTGGACATGGCCAGAGTGTTTTATTATTGGCGGGGGAATGTGATTGGATTGGTGGATAAGGATGTGTTGGGTAATGAGCAGGGGGCAGGATTGAGGTGGTTTGGGCCGGTGATTCTAACGGTGCTCTCGTATGGTTTTTTGCGGCGGTATAGTTTGGTTCGGATGATTTATTTGTTGGCTATTGGGGGGTTTTGGTTGGTGGTTATACAAGGTGGGATGATAGCTTATTACTTTTGGGAGCAAGTTGGAAAGCCGGGGTCTGGTTTGGAAGAGAGTTTGGGGTGGTTCGATGGGGTAGGGGTTGCGAGCGTATTATTTCTCATTTGGAGTTCGGATCAGTTTTACTCTGCGTTCACATATCGCGAGGCGGAAGAGTCTCAGGGGGATGAACCGTTTAACTCTGGTGATGGAGGGAGTCAGTGGTGGGGAGGGCACAAGAAGGGCGGGTTGTGGGGATTGGTGATCGGTACAGTGATGTATGGGTTGATTGGTTGTTGGATTTGGGTTGCTCCGGGGAGGTTCAGTACTTTGGCGGAGCTCGGAGGAGGCGCGGGGACTTCGAG
>JBEICB010000404.1:0-2191 GCA_040373655.1 Pirellula sp.
ATGGCAGCCTCGACGTCTCGTTTGATAACGATGGCAAGCTAAAGACAGATATTGAAGGCTCTTCGAACTACGGTAGGAGCGTGGCAATTCAAAGCGACGGAAAGATCGTTGTCGCCGGATACAGTTTGGGAAATAGCGACTATGACTTTACGCTGACGCGCTATCACTCCAATGGAAGCCTTGACGCTACGTTTGATACCGATGGAAAGGTGATGACGGATATCGGCGGAGGCTATGACGAACTTTCAAAAGTGGCGATCCAAAGCGACGGAAAGATCCTGGTCGCGGGACGAAGTTGGAACGGTAGCAACGACGACCTTGCATTGGCGCGTTATCTGTCCAATGGAAGCCTTGACACAACTTTTGACGTCGATGGCAAGGTGATATCAAATTACTACGGCCTTTCTGAGAGTGCTACGGACCTTGCATTGCAAAGTGATGGAAAAATCCTTGTTGCCGGTCGAGTCGGTAACGGAACCGACTCGAGTTTTTCCCTCGCGCGTTTCGATACTAATGGAAGTTTTGACTACGATTTCGGATTTTTCGGCGTAACAGCACCGGACCTCGGTGGAACCTTTGAAGGGGCTTCCGGCCTGGCGATCCAACGTAATGGTCGAATCGTGGTCGCTGGAATGAGTGATGGACAATTCGCGGTAACTAGGCATGAAAATGATCTTAATAGTCCCGACGGCGACGATACTTGGCAAACCGCTCATGACGTGGGTGTGATCCCGGGAGTCCATGCCGCTGGAAAAACCATCGAAGATCCTGCTGATGAAGATTGGTATCAGTTTGAGCTTCTGAAAAACGATGATGTCAAGTTCGATGTTACTTTCGATCCGGCTCTAGGCGCTCTCTCCTTCAATCTGGTACAAGTTGTTGCCGGAGTTCCCGTCGTGCGTGGTTCGTCGACCGCTACTGGTACCGGTGCGACCTTGACAATGAATAACCTCGCTGCCGGTCAGTATTTCCTTCAGGTGATGGGAATCGGGAACACCAACACTTACGGATTCGGCATCTCGCCTGCGTCCACGAGCAGCACTAGAGTCTTTTATGTCAATGATTCAAGTACCGCCAATGATGCATACACCCTCGCAACCGGAAACGCGGCCAATACAGGCTTGTCCCCCAATTCGCCCAAAGCCACGCTGCAGCAGATTCTCGACAGCTACTCTCTCGGGCAAAACGACTTAGTCAAGATCGATACAGGTACGTACTCGGCTTCGGTGCTAGCCACGGCGAGTGATGAAGCCGTTACATACGTTGGAACTCCAAGCGGTAGCCGACTGGACGGTACCTTTGAGATGGTCGATTCGGACTACAACACCCTTTACCGTCTGACTTTTGGCTCTAGCGGTACCCCAATCTACATTCGTGGCACCAGTGCTGACCCAACCACCAACACTACTCTCAAGCAAATCAAGGTTCTCTCATCGAGCACAGGGATCCGAATCGAGGGAGGGACCGACCACGCTATAATCGACAGCGAGATCAGCGGAACAGGTAGCTATGGAGTTTACATGCCCAGTGGCGGAAGCATCTCCATCACCGGTACCAACATTTCAGGACGCAGCATAGGCGGTTACTTCGGATCCCTTGACTCGGCAAACTTGAACGGAAACGATGTCGCAGCGACAACCTATGCTTTCTATTTCGCCGACAGCTCGAACCTAACAATCAACAACAACGATCTTCATGAGGCACAATACGGAATCTATAGGTATAACGGTGGAAATTCACTCGTAACAGGAAATCGCTTGTTCAACAACCAAGTCGGTGCCTACTCCAACGTTTCGAACACCACCTACCGCGGCAACACGATCTCCAGTAACGGAACCGGACTGCTCGGCCATGGCGTCTTCGGCGGACCCGATTGGGATACTGCGAATGTCAACGTAGTCCAAAACAACAGCATCGGAATTCGCCCTGCGAACGGACAAACCGTCTCATTCAATCGCATCTTTGATAATCAAATCGGTATACAGCCCCAAGGTGCTGCGACGCTTAAGAACAACCTCATGGTCAGAAATGCAACTGGGGTTCTGATCGCCTCGGTCTCCAACGTCTCTCTGGTAAACACAATACCGTTCAATATTTTCATAAGTCGCGACTCCTGCTAGTGTTAGGGTCTCTTACGACCACACACTAACAAGGAGCCGCGACATGGACGAGCAAGGATGCTCTAGATTGC
>JBEICB010000062.1:0-24258 GCA_040373655.1 Pirellula sp.
ATGGGAGCGCGGGTTTTCTTTCGTGTGGTTGGTGCTTTTCGTGGTTCAATGATTCCTGGCACAACGAGATGAAGGGTCTAACCACGAAAAACACGAAAAACACGAAAATGGGAGCGCGGGTTTTCTTTCGTGTGGTTGGTGCTTTTCGTGGTTCACAGATTCTGGGGACGACGAGCTGAAGGTTTAACCACGAACGACACGAAAGACACGAAAAAGGATGCGCGGGTTTTCGTTCGTGTGGTTGGTGTATTTCGTGGTTCACAGATTCTAGGCACGACGAGCGGAAGGGGCTAACCACAAAAGACACGAAAGACACGAACATGGGTGCGGGGGTTTTTCTTTCGTGTGGTTCGTGCATTTCGTGGTTCATCGATTCGAGGCATAACGGGATGAAGGGTCAACCACGAAAAACACGAAAGACACGAAAATGGGTGCGCGGTATTTTTTCGTGTGGTTGGTGCTTTTCGTGGTCCATCGATTTCTGGCAGAGCGCGATGAAGGGTCTAACCACGAAAAACACGAAAGACACGAAAATGGGCGAGCGGTTTTTTCTTTCGTGTGGTTGGTGCTTTTCGTGGTTCAATGATTTCTGGCAGAGCGCGATGAAGGGTCTAACCACGAAAAACACGAAAGACACGAAAATGGGAGCGCCGGGTTTTCGTTCGTGTGGTTGGTGCATTTCGTGGTTCAATGATTCCTGGCACAACGAGATGAAGGGCTAACCACGAAAAACACGAAAGACACGAAAATGGGTGCGCGGGTTTTCGTTCGTGTGGTTCGTGCATTTCGTGGTTCACTGATTCCTGTATTGTTGAGAGTCTTGTGTTTTGGGGTGTGAAGTCTGGAGTGATGGATGTTTGATGTGGTCGGCGGGATTTATGGGGCGTTGTATTATACTTGTACGCCTGCGGCTGACTGCTAAACGAAATACTGGTACGCCTACGGCTGACTGCTAAACGAAATGTGGGTACACCTAATTGCTACAAAGGGAAGGTTGTTTGATGAATAGCGTGGAATACAACGACAACCATAGTAGAACCTCTTGCAGAAGCTCCTCTTGCAATCGCAGAGAGTTTCTGAATCAGATCTCGGCAGCCGGCGCGTTGTTGGTTGGTCTGCCGACTGTTTTGGATTCTGTGATGAGCGACGCTCAGGCCTCCAACGAAGAGGTTTGGTATCTGGCTGATTTTATGCTTGATGTGACGATACCTATCGGGCATCGTTGCATGGGTGTATTGCCAACAAAGTCGAATTCGGTCACCGATGCCTTGGAGCTACATGGGTTTGCGCTGTTGGGAAATGGCAAGCCGGTGGTGGTTGTGGCGATCGATTGGTGTGAGATTCGTAATGGGTCTTTCGATCGATGGCGGGAGCGGATTGCGCGGGCCGCGAATACGGATCCTGATCATGTTTTATTGAGTTCTTTGCATCAGCATGATGCACCTGTGATCGATGAGGATGCTCAGCGATATCTCGATCAAGTCGGAATGCAAGGAGAACTGTTTGATCCGGTGTTTCATGAGGAAGTGCTTGCGCGGACCGAACAAGCAATTGTGCAGGCGATTGAAGATGCAGCTTCGGATCCCAAACGCAGGGTCACGGACATAGGATTTGGGCAAGCTGCCGTGCGTGATGTAGCTTCGAATCGCAGGATCGTGCAAGCAGATGGAAAGGTTACTTTCGCGCGAGGGTCAAGCAGCGGCAGAGACCCAGTGTTTCGGGATGCAGATGTAGGGCTTATTGACCCGATGCTACGGACGGTATCCTTTTGGAATAACGACCGATGTTTGCTCGAATACCATACCTATGCGACTCATCCGATGAGTTACTACGGACGCGGTGAGGTAACTTCTGATTTTGTTGGATTGGCTCGCAAGCAACGGCAACGCGAGACGCGAGGTACCCATCAGATTTACGCATCTGGATGTAGTGGGGATGTGACAGCGGGGAAATACAACGATGGGACTCCCGAAGCACGGGTTGCGTTGACCGAGAAAATACGCGATGCGATGCAGCGGAGTGCATCGACAGTTTTGAAGACTAGTTGCAAGGGGGTGCAGCTTCGCAGTATCCCGTTGGAGCTACCGTACACACGCGATCCTGGATTGCAGAAGGACGCGTTGTTAGGGGTTCTTAAGGATACGAGTGCGACGACAGAAAATCGTATTCTCGCAGCGATGGGACTTGCGAGTATCGATCGAGCTGTCGAAAAACGCCGACCGATCGACTTGGTCTGCTTAGACTTGCACGACGTGCGATTGGTTCTATTTCCTGGTGAGTCGTTTGTCGGATATCAGGGGCTTGCACAGGGCCACAGCCGAGACGTTCCCGTGTTGCCTATTGGGTACGGTGAATGCTGGACAGGATACGTACCGACGGAATCGGCTTTTGCGGATGGTTTCCACGAGTCGTGGTTGTGGGTTGATCGCGGGGCAGAGGCCGCGATCGATGCAGGGCTTCGCAAGCTCTTAGGTAATTAGTCTTCAAGCGTGACGACTTCGCCACCGGCTCGAGTGCCGAGAGCTCGCCATGTTTCTGTTTGGATGTTGCTACTGAGAGTGCGAACGGAGCCATCCGTGAGCAATCCATGGACCAGGCCGGTGTGGTAACTGCGACTGGTTATGATGGCTTGCGTTGCGTTGACTTGGCTGATCCCTTCGCGAATACCACTGACATCAATGTCGTAGGTCTTCCCGTCAGGGGCGGTAAAGAGGACTTTGGTTTGTGGAGGGAATTGGGTGGTGAATCCGCAGTGGATAGCACGGCCACAGACCCATTCTGTGTGGGCGGCAGCGGGGGCCCAAGCTCCGCCGGAAGTGTATGCAGTAATTTGTTGTGGGGTGGTTGGGCCGGCGGGGGGGAGGTTAGGGACGTCGTGAAAGCGAGGTGTATAGGCTTTGACTTCGGCTATGGCAAGAGTGTTGCTCAGCCCATCGACAAAGCTTGCGGTGGTCAAGCGTGAGTTAGGAGCGAAGGCGGCGCCACCACCTTGTTGTGAGACGGGGTTCCAAACGAGGTATTGGCCCATGGAGAGGGCGTAATTCAGAGGGTAGTGTTCCGGTTGGTTGGTTGAAGCGTTGATGCGGGGTTTGTCTTCCGGTTCGCTGGGGCACAGGAGGACGGGGATTCGAAGAGTGGCAATCCCGTTGGGTGGGAAGTTAGCTTTATTGATCGGGTGGTGGTAGCCGACGGAGAAATCGATGTTCTTGTAGACGTTGTCGCCTTCGAGGAAGGGGAGTAACGCGGCTTGGGCTGACCAAGGCTGATTTGCGGACCCGCCGGTGGTGTTTGCGGAGGGTGGAAAACGCCGCATGGCGCTTTCGTAATTATGGAGGGCTAGGCCAAGTTGTTTCAGGTTATTCGTGCAGCTCATCCTGCGTGCGGCTTCCCGGGCGGCTTGGACTGCCGGTAAGAGAAGGCCGACGAGGATTCCGATGATGGCGATCACTACAAGCAGTTCGACGAGGGTAAAACCAGTTTGTTGGTGTGACCCGTTACGGAAAGAGCCGTAGTGTTGGGAGCGACGGAAGCTGACAGCACTCATAAATGCACCTTGGATCACCCGCATGGAAGCAGGTTGCAGGATTAACGAGTTGGCTGGCTAGGAGATAGAAGCTGGCAGTGGGCTGCTGGCTTAATTCCGATCGCTTGCTCAAAAACAACGCTTGGTATTTTTATTGAGACTCAGTATCATTTCAAGACCCTCCCTTCGTTTTAGGGTTATTTTTAGCACGTTTTGTTGTGAAAATAAGTTGGTAGGGTGTGGAATTCAACGAAAAGTCGATTGGGATTTAGGTTGGATAAGAGTCGAGGGTGGGCTTCGAACAAAGTTGGCAGAGGGGGGGGAGAATCGATGGGTGAGCAATTTGAGGTGAGTGGTGATTCCGAGCAGGAGGGGGGCTTGGAAAGGGTGCGAAGTGAAGCGGCTGGCGAAGGGGTAAAGAATGCGGCATATGCTGCTCGCTTGCCGAAGATCATTCCGTTTCGTGAGTTATGTCGTTGTGGGGATGAGGTTTGGATTGAGAATGAGGGGCAATTGTATCGATTGCGGCGGACCAAGCAGGGAAAGTTGATTTTGACGAAATAGATGTCAACTTGGGTTGCGTTTGGGAAGGAATTCTGTGAGTGTTTTCCTAGCGAATCCTGGTAGATTGCAGAGAGTTGAAAATAGGGTGCGGCGAAGGGTCAAAACTAACGAATTGACTGTCGACGAGTGGGCGCTGGCAGGTGATACTTGAGTTGCTTGCGGGGGTGCTCCCTGAATGATTCTTGATTTATGTTTGTCGTCGGTCTTGGGACTGAGACGAATCTCAGCGAACACAGAAACCACAAAACAGCCAACACGATGTCGATAGAAACAAAGTCGGAAGGTCAGCTAGGTGCCACGAAGAAGAGTTCGTTGGGGCTTGGAGAGAACCAGGTGGAGATTCAAGGGGCGACGCAGCGTCGGGTTGTGGAGCCTGCGGATCCAAGTCATGCGTTGCCTTGGCCGGAGACGGCGGTCAAACCGGTGCGGGTGCGTTGGCGTTATGCGATAGGGATCCCGGTAATTCACTTGTTGGCTTGTCTAGCATTTGTGCCATGGTTCTTCAGTTGGACGGGTGTGGTGCTTAGCATTTTGGGGCTCTACGTTTTTGGGACTTTGGGGATCAACATTGGGTTTCATCGATTGCTTACGCATCGTGGGATGGTTGCGCCGAGGTGGTTGGAGCATACGTTAGCGGTGTTGGGGGTATGTACGATGCAGGACACGCCGGCTTGTTGGGTGGCGATGCATCGGATACATCATCAGCATTCGGATCACCAGCCGGATCCGCACAGTCCGTTGGTGACCTTTTTCTGGGGGCACTTTGGATGGTTGATGTTTGACAATCGCGACTTTACGGACGTGAAGGATTATCAGCGGTTCACGCGTGACTTGCTCAAGGATCCGTTCTACATGAAGCTTGAGCGGAACACGAATTGGCTCAAGATTTACTTAGCTGTAGCGATGCTCTTTCCGTTGGTCGGGTTTTTGGTGGGTTGGTTGATGTCGGGGAATGTGTGGGGTGGAGTTCAGTTTGGATCGAGTTTATTGGTTTGGGGTGTGTTTGTTCGAACGGTGTTGAATTGGCACATTACATGGAGCGTCAATTCGGTGACCCATATTTGGGGTTATAAGAACTACGAGACGAAGGACAACAGCCGCAACAATTGGATTATTGGGTTGTTGGCGAATGGGGAAGGGTGGCACAACAATCACCATGCGGATCAGCGGGCCGCGGCGCATGGGCACAAGTGGTGGGAGTTTGACGTGAGTTGGTTGACGATTCTCGCTTTTGAGAAGTTGGGGTTGGTCACCGACGTGGTTCGTCCTCGGATTTGGACTGAGAAAACGGAGTAGTTGACCGATAAGACGGATTGCTTGATACGCCGGTCGTTCAAAGGAGCGGGAGTATGGCGTTGCAAACCTGCGATGTGACACTATTTCTTGCGCCCGCAGAACAGCCTTCATCGAAGTTTCCTAAATAGTTGGTAACGTAACAGCTCACCTCAAGGATAGTGGATCCTGCAGTCGACGTTGCTCCAGCAAAGTGCCTCATTCAGAGGCTTCGTTTTCTTCATGGAAGGGAGTCCATCGTGTCTGTTCAGAGAGTACTGGTTATTGGTTTACTCATCGCTATCTTTATGACGCAAAGCGGATCGGTTTTTGGAGGGATCTTGCTTAATCGATCTGTAGAAGTTCAAAATTCTTACCAGGGGTCACCTGCAATTGGTCCTAATCTTGTCACGGTTGTCACCGAGATAGAGTTTCCCGATTGGGGGGGGAATGGCTACAACCGTCTCGATATCCTTGATGATGGATTCATCTACACCTCTCTTCGAAGTGCACAAAGAGGTTCAACCCCAAACCTTCTTCAGGTTTCTGATGTATTCAATGTTGTTGGAAGGATCACGAGTATCCAAATAGTATCTGCATCCGCTTCGCTAAACGACTCGTCGCGGCTTTACTTTGATTCAGATTCCTTCTGGTACGACGTAGGGGGAATCTATACAAATCAGGGAGATTATGTCCAGGTCCGGATCACAGTAAGCGATACAGATCCAGTGCCGGAACCTTCTTCTGTGCTTATTATGGGGTTCGGATTATCTGGGTACTTGTTAGTAAGAAGAGGGTATACTAATCGCACTTAGGAAAGAAGGGAGTTGCCGATTAGTATCGCTTCGCTCTAACGATTGAACAGCTGAATCCAGGGGTGCGATATCTTGTTTTGTACAGCAGTAGCTATGCCTGTAATGGTGAAGCGTACGTGCCTATACGTACTGTTTCTCCTAGTCTTATGCCAATCTTCTCTTGGCCAAGAGTCAGCACCCCGACCGCTGAATGTGGTATTTATTCTTGCCGATGATCTTGGGTGGTGCGATACGACACTTTACGGCAAGACGACGCTTTACAAGACACCTAATCTTGAACGACTAGCCAAGCGCGGAATGCTATTTCGGCGTGCGTACTCGGCAAGTCCTCTTTGTTCTCCAACGCGATCTGCCATTCTCACTGGAATAAGTCCAGCACGTACTGGGATCACAGTTCCGAACGGGCATGTGGCAGAAGAAGTGTTAACAGCGAGTGTCCCGAAACAAGCTGCTGCGGACCAGAAGTCCGTTCAGCCCAAATCGGTGACACGATTGAATACTTCCTACACGACCCTTGCAGAGTCCTTTCGACAAGCTGGGTATGCGACAGGGCATTTTGGGAAGTGGCATCTAGGTCCCGAACCCTATTCTCCGCTTGAGCAGGGTTTTGATGTGGATGTTCCTCGTCATCCTGGGCCTGGACCGGCTGGCAGTTATGTCGCGCCATGGAAGTTCAAGCATATCCAGCCCAAATCGGCGGATGAGCATATCGAAGATCGAATGGCAAGTGAGGCTGTCGCTTGGATGGAATCCAATCGAGAACGTCCGTTCTTTCTTAATTACTGGATGTTCAGTGTACATGCGCCATTTGATGCGAAGAAAGATCTAATTGCGTCTTATCGTACGCTTGTGCAAAGCGACGCTCATCAACGGTCAGCGACTTATGCTGCGATGGTTGAGAGCATGGATGATGCAGTTGGTACGCTGCTCGATGGGCTTGATCGTCTCGGGATCGCTGATCGAACTGTTGTGATTTTTACTGCCGACAACGGTGGCAATATGTACAACGAGATCGAAGGTGTGCCTCCAACGAGCAACCTTCCGCTTCGCGGTGGCAAGGCAACTCTCTTTGAGGGTGGAACGCGAGTTCCTTGTGTTGTTGTTTGGCCTGGAATGACGACTGCTGGTTCTCAAAGTGATGCGTTGATCCAGAGTGAGGATTATTTTGCAACTTTGCACGCGGGTTTAGGATTAAGCGTACCAAATCAACCTTGTGACGGTGTCAGTTTTCTCGATGCGCTGCAGGGTAAGGTTTATAAGCGAGAAGCAACCTTTCAATATTTTCCGCACAGTCCTCCAGTACCGGATTGGTTACCACCTGCAATTGCGATTCATCATGATGATTGGAAAATGATTCGCATTTTTTTCGGTGGCAAGGAGGGTGAGCATCGATACTTGCTGTTTGATCTGGGGAAAGACATCGGCGAGACGACGAATCTTGCCGATGTGCATCCGGAGGTTGTACAAGATCTCGATATCAAAATCGAAGCGTTTCTTGCACGGACCAAGGCGATCGTACCTGTCAGGAATCCGGCGTTTGATCCGACAAAATATAGGCCGGAGTTGGAGGGGAAAGCTAAGCCAAGTGCAAATCCCTGATTCTGCTGGGCAACCTGGGATCTTGCGAGTATTTCTTCCAGCAGAGGAAATACCGGTACGTTTGGATTGGATAGAATTGGTACAAGGATCTGCCAAGCGTCGTTGGGATTTTTAAGGGTTGTAGGTTACTAGATGCGATCGAAACGAATCCGTTTGATTATCGGGGTTTCAATCATATTTCTTTTGATGTCGACGTTGATTGTGATGCAAGTGATTCAACCTGGCGAGCAAGATGTATTGAGTTTGGGTGATTCCTATACGATTGGAGAGGGAGTTGAGGAGTCGGAGCGTTGGCCTGTGCAGATGGTATCTGAATTGAAAAAGCAGGGTGTGTCTTTGAATGCTCCGAAGATTGTTGCGACTACGGGTTGGACGACAGATGAGTTGCAGGTTGCGATCGATCAATCACCGATGATAGGACGAACGTATGGTTGGGTAACTTTGTTGATTGGGGTGAACAATCAGTATCGAGGAAGAGATGTAGAGGTCTTTCGCAAGGACTTTCAGAAGTTGCTGCGATATGCGATTGAGCGTGCGAATGGGCGTTCGGAGCGCGTGATTGTTTTGAGCATTCCGGATTGGGGAGTGACACCTTTTGCAGCGAGCCGCGATACGGAGAAGATCGCTCGTGAGATCGACACGTTCAATCGTGTGAAGCGGGAGGAGACGGTCGCTTTACATGCGCACTATGTCGACATAACAGACATATCGCGCGAAGCGAAGCAAGCACCTAAGGAGTGGTTAGCACCTGACGAATTGCATCCATCG
Organism: Pirellula sp.; assembly: GCA_040373655.1. GTDB lineage: Bacteria > Planctomycetota > Planctomycetia > Pirellulales > Pirellulaceae > JBKCUI01. Next base: position 8,542 of record JBEICB010000062.1, read on the forward strand.
GGAGCGATGTATCGGCGTTGGGCTCAGCGGGCAGCGGAAGTTGTTCGGGAGGAATTGTCGAAGGCAAAAACGGGATCTTAGGTAACCCCTTGGCGTAGCGGAGAGTATTCTTTGTAGGAGGACGTGAGGACGCTTTGGCGTAGTGCCTCTATAGCGCGTTCGACATCGCTGAGTTGATTTGTAAGCGGGGTGATTCCGAAGCGAATGATATTTGGTTCACGGAAATCGGGTATGACTTGATAGCGTTGGATTAGGTCTTGCGTGATTTGCCAACCGTTTGGGTGTGTGATCGCAAGGTGTGAGCCTCGCATCTTTGGGTCTCTTGGGGTGAGCAAACCGAAACCGAGGGGTGCAAGGCTGTTGTCGTAGGCTTGGAGGAATACGTCGATTAAGCCTACAGAGCGGGCGTGCAACCATGTTAGACCGGCTTCGAGAACAAGATCGACGCCTGGTTCGATAGCAGCGGTTGAGAGGATGGGCGGAGTGCCGACGAGAAATCGATCTAGACCGTTTGCGGGTTGGTAGTGAGGCTGGAATTCGAAGGGGGTTGCTGCACCGAACCAGCCTTGGATGGGGTTGTTTAATTGGTGGTGCAGATCGGATCTGAGGTAGAGGAAGGCTGGGGCACCTGGGCCGCCGTTGAGGTATTTGTAGGTGCAGCCAACGGCGGCATCAGCATTTGCGGCGGAGATGTCTATGGGGATTGCGCCGACGCTATGGCTAAGGTCCCACAGGATCGGTGCGCCGGCTTGATGGCATAGTTCGGTGACCGTTTTTAGATCGAACGCGTAGCCGCTTTGGTATTGGACGTGGGACAGCGAAACGAGTGCGACGGAGTCGTCGAGATGGTTGTGAAGCAGTTGCTGAACTGAATCGTGCGAGAGGGGAGAGGTGCAGTTCGCTTGGAAGTTTAGGGTTTCTATACGAAGTTCGTTTCCGAGTTGGTTGGCTAAACCTGAGAGTATATATAGATCGGAGGGGAAGTTAGCTGAATCGGTGAGGATAGTTGTTCGATTGCCGCGATGTTGTAGTAGGGCCCAAGCGAGTTTGTAGAGGTTGGTGGAAGTGGAGTCGCTGATGCGGGTTTCACCGGGACGTGCGCCGATGAGTTTACCGATTTTTTCGCCGATTCGTTCAGAGAGTTCGAGCCAATGAAGGTTCCAACTGCGGATCAATTGTTCACCCCATTCGCAGCGTAGGAGTTGCTCGATACGTTGCAACGTTGGGGTAGGCAATCTACCTAGCGAGTTGCCATCGAGATAGACGCATTCGTTGGGGGAGTTTGTTGCGTAGTGGAAACGAGGTCGGAAGGGATTGTTTTTTAAATCGTCCATAGGGACCACCTATTGGATTCATGATCCGTTACGATCGAGGGGACCGGGTAACCGAACCAATTCGCTTGCGGTGAATGGCTTTTCGATCGGCATGTCTTGATGTTCTAGGGTGTATTCGATGACTTGTCTAACAGACGAATACGTCATCGAAATGATGGTGGCGATGACAGCATCATTTTGGAAGTTGTTTCCAAGTACTTCGACTTGGTCGCCGACGCGCAACCCTTCGAAGTGGACAGGGAGCCAGAGTACAGGTTTGATTCTAAACTCGATGACCGAGCCGATGCGCGCGTGGTAATATTCGCCATCGAATTTAGTGCGTTCGAAGACATGATCGCTTGGTACCCATCCATCGACTTTATCGCGATCGTCGGGATGGAAAGCTTCGATCCCTTCTTGTGGCCAAACGGAGTAGATGCCGTAATCTGGAAGTCGAGGCCATTCGATCATCGTGGGAGCCTTGTGAGTAGTGACGAGTGGTTATTGAGATGCGTACCGTTTGAGGACTTCGACCAAGTCATCCAAGCGGCGTTGAGCCAGTGGGAGAGTGGACTCGGCGAGGTCATCGAGTTGACGAACACTCATGAGAGCTTCTTGTTGAAATCGTTCCCATTCGATTGCGAGTTGAGGGATGAGTCTTACACGTTGTTCGCAAAGTTGTCTTCTTGCGGTTGCACGTTCGAGAGCTTTACGTTGGAAGAGGCAGGATGTCTCGTCATCGGATCGTGTTTTAGCTTGGCATCGCAAGAGTTCTTCGCGTGCTTCGATCCAGCGGTTTTGAGCTATGCGAGTTTCGTTAGCCCAGTATTCAGGGAGTTCTTTGGAGAGCCACAGAGCGATCCGCTGGAATTGCTCTCGGACATCATCAGCGCTTTTGGCGGATTCCACGCGCATGGTCTCGATAGCTCTGGAGAAGTCTTGGAGCGCTTCGAGATTTTCAACTTTGGCATCAGCCATGGCCGCGTTGGTACTCTTCGATGAGTTCGGCTTTTCGCATCAGATACGGAACGTGTCGTTCGCTCGCTTCGATGAGTCGGGCGAGTTGTTTGAGTTCCTGTTCGAATTCAGCGGCGAACTTGACATGTTCTTGATCTCGCCATGAGATCGCGAGTTGTTGCATTTGTTGGGTGAGTTTGGCAGTCGAGTCTGCCAGTCCCCCGGAAAATCGTTTCAACTGCAGCGCGAACTGCCGCAGTTGTTCGGGATCAACAATCGCTTGTGTCATAATCGATACCTCAAAGAGGACGAAGGCCTACAGCACTAAGCGACAGAGCGATCAGCGCGGCGTGCGAGTTTTGCTTCATACGTTTTTAGGTCGATCACGTCTTTAGCCAAACCGAGGGCCCGAAGTAGGCGGATGGCTTGGAAGGTGATATCAAATTCCCACCACTTGTGGCCGTGTTGGGCCAAGCGTGGGAGAGCGTGGTGGTTGTTGTGCCAGCCTTCGCCGTAGGCGACGATAGCGACCCACCAAAGGTTTCGGCTGTCGTCACGGGTTTCGTAGTTTTTGTAGCCGAACATATGGGAAGCGGAGTTCACGAACCAAGTTACGTGTAGGACCGCGACCATTCGCACGCAGACAGCCCAGACCAACCAGGAGACAGCGTAGGTAGGACCGCCGTAGAGGTATCCAGCGCCGGTAAGTAGGGCACCAAAAACGATGTGGATCGGCAGGAAGAAGTTCTCGAAGAAGTTGAGGACTTTATCTTTTGCCAAATCCGGCACCCAGTGACGAACAAAGCCGTCCCAGTCACCGTTGTCGGTAGAGAAAGCGAGCCAGAACATGTGAGACCACCATGGGCCATCGTGTGGTGAGTGTGGGTCGCCTGGTTGATCGCTGTAGGCGTGGTGTTTGCGGTGATTAGCGGTCCAGCTGATCGGTCCACCTTCACCGGCGAGGACGCCGCAGAAGGTTAGAGAGTATTTGACCCAGTTCGGTACGACCAGACCGGTATGGGTGAGAAGTCGGTGGTATCCCAAGCAGATTCCGAGGCTACCGTTCATCCAGTGGAGGATCACACAGAGGATTAGACCGCTCCAGGTGAAGGTCCAAGGGGCGGCAAGGGCGCCGATGTGCAGGGCGATAAGCCAAGCGGTAGCGCCCCATTGGATCCGATAGATATCGGGGACTCGGGGTTGTGCTTTGGAACCTGATTTCACGGCGACGACACTATCCATCTCTTCGCCGGTTGGGCTCAGTGGTGGGTTTAAAACGGAGGCGTGGTGCTGTTTCAGGCTTGCCGCCGCTGGTCCCAATGATGCTGGATTAGTATTGCCAGAAACCACTTCTGGCTGATTCGATGCGCTTCGCATGGTGACTCGCTGATGTGGGGAGATGAACTCAGTTGTCTCGGAGGAAATCCGGGAAACGAGTGGGGCAAACGGACCGTTTGCAGGTACGAGTCGGTTGGCCTACGCCAAAATGCCGGGGTCGTATCCGCATAACAAGAGTAACGTCTGGGGTTGGGGAATGACGTCGTGGGAAGGTTATTCTCGTGTCAAAGATATGTAAAAATCAGCTTATGAAGGGGAAAACGCCAACTATTTTGTAATTTCACAACATTTAATGCGAAAACTGCGGTAGCCGTATGAACCTATTGCCTACACTGACGTAGAGACGGAGCCCGAGGGGGCGAAATTGCATCAGAGACGCTAATCCAGACTGTGTTGCATGCTACAGCAATCCCAAGATTCCAGCCCGCGTAATTCGGTTACTTATCGCGACTTATTGCGATCCGTTCTTGCGGAGCTATTGTTGAGGCTGGAGGTTCCGCACGAGTCGTCGAGCATATCGCAGGCGTTGAGTGATACTTTTTTGGAGGAGTCGACCGGCGCTGATGCTACGGCGCTGTCGATGATGCGAGCTGGTTCGGCGGTTGGATTGCGGGTTGCACCGGTAGAGATCTCGACGGTGGATGTTTGGGAAGTATTGCTTGATGAGTTCCCGGTTGCGGTTTTGTACCGAGGTGAACGGGGTGAGTATGAAGCTGTCGTATTTTCGCATGTGGCTGGGGGCAGGGTTGACACAACGTTTTTGAGTGGCAAGAGCAAGAAGACGGACGCTTTGTCGCGGAAGCAGGTTGGTCGTTTGTTGGGTCGAGCCAAGGACATTCAGTATTTCATTGCAGAGCCATCATTGTCATGTGAGAAGATCACATCGGGGCATGAACCCGATCATGTGCAGCATGTTGGGGTGGATGACCACCACGATCACGATCATCACGCGGCGCATCTTTCACCGCAGAAGCGACTCTTACGACTACTGCGGTTAGATTCGCGTGACATTTGGACGTTGGGAGTTTTTACGATCGTAGTCAGTTTTCTAGATTTGGCGACACCATTGGCGGTCGAGCAGATGGTGACGACCATCGGTTTTGCTTCGGTGATCCAGCCGTTGATTTGGATTGCGGTGTCGTTGTTTGCGATTTTGACGTTATCTGCGATGATCAAGGCATTGCAATTGTTTGTTGTAGAAATTTTGCAGCGTCGAATGATTGTACGGGTGATTGGAGATCTTGCGGAACGATTTCCGAGGTTAGAGCGAAGTGCGATCGACGGGATACATGGGCCGGAGATGGCGAATCGTTTTTTTGACGTGATGACGTTGCAGAAAGCGACAGCTTCGTTGCTCACCGATCTGCTAGCGTTAGCGATACAGACTTTAGCCGGGCTTTTGTTGCTTGCCGTTTACAGTCCTTACTTGTTGGCCTTTGACGTTGTGTTGCTCATGGGTATGACGATCATGATCTACGCATTGGGACGTGGTGGCGTTCGTACGGCGATCGAGGAGTCGTTGGTGAAGTATCGCATTGCGCATTGGTTAGAGGATGTGATTGGCAATCCGAATGCTTTTCAAGTTCATGGTGGTGGTGATTTTGCGGTGGACCGTGCGAATCGGTTGATGGTGGAGTATCTCAGTGCTCGGCGCAAGCATTTCGTGGTATTGATTCGACAGTCGTTGTTTGCGTTGCTGTTGTATGCAGTCTCGATTTCTACCTTGCTGTCGCTTGGTGGTTGGTTGGTGCTTAACAACGCACTGACGATAGGTCAGTTGGTAGCGAGCGTGTCCGTGGTCGCGGTGGTTGTGGGTGCATTTTCGAATATCGGAAAGAGTTTGGAGTCGTTTTACGACTTGATGGCTGCGACAGACAAGGTGGGGCATTTGATCGACTTGCCAACGGTTCCGCCATCACGATCGATTGATGCGGGGATTGGACCTGTGGATGTAAGGTTTCGAGATCTTGTTGTGGCTTCTGGTAAGGAGCACATCTCGGTACCCAACTTTCATATCGTAGCCGGGCAGCGAGTGGCGATTTATGGGGAGGGGCATTGCGGCAAGTCAACTTTGCTACAGACATTGGCTGGGTTGCGGAATCCTTACGCGGGTTTGTCGGAGATTGGGGGAATTGATTCGCGGGATGTGAATCGCTTTGCAGATGGATCGATGGTGGGGATTGCTTCGGAGATCGAAGTCTTCCATGGAACGCTCTTGGAGGGGGTGACTTTGCATCGTTTATCGATTCATGAGAATGATGTGCGGGAAGCGTTGCAGATAACCGAGCTTTGGGATGAGGTTCTTGCGTTGCCTCGTGGGTTGGAGACGATATTGCAAACGGGTGGGTATCCGCTGAGCAAGTCGCAGTCGGCGAGGCTCATGTTAGCGCGTGCGATTGTAGCGAGACCACGTTTATTGTTGATAGATGGCACGTTGGATCGATTGCCTCCGCGAATGCGTTCGAGGATATGGGCGAATCTAAGGTCAGCTAAGCAACCTTGGACGTTACTGATTGTTACGCATGACCCGGAGATCTTGGCGGATTGCGATAAGACGATCGAGTTGGTACCGGATTTGGACAAGCATCACTAAGTTCACTAATGCATGCGACTTGACGTAGCTATCCGGGGCAAATAGTTCTGGGGAAGCTGAGAATACTGCGAACAAAAACGAATACGAACCATGGCAACTTTGACACAAGAATCGCCGAAGACAGCGCTTCCGAAACGACGGATGATTCGATTGCGCCCCAGTCAAGAATTGGGGGATCGTTTTCCTGCGATGCATTTGGTGCGATCGAGTTGGTTTGCACGTGGGTTAGCCCGAGCTTTGTTGTTATTGATGATTCTGTTGCTCGCTGCAGCGATTTTTCTTCCTTGGCAGCAGACTTCGCGTGGGGAGGGGCAAGTCACAGCGAGGCTTCCGCAGTTACGATTGCAGGCCGTCGAGAGTCCAGCGAAGGGAATTATTGCGTCGATGCGTCCTGATCTTCGTGAAGGTTCGTTGGTGGAAGAGGGTGAGATCATTATGGAGATCAAGCCATTTGCGGAAGATGCAGCGAGGTTGACCCAGGAGCAAGCGAAAGCGGTACAAGAAAAGCTTGCGTCTTACAAGTTGATTCTTGAAAACACGCGTCAGCAAGTCGACTCGGTTCGAATGCAAGGTCAGCAGACGATTGCAAGTGCTGAGGCGGATGTGCGGAGTTACAGCAACGCTTGGGAGAAAGCGACGCGGGATGTTGAAGAGCAATTGTTCAAGTTTAATCAAGCAAAGTTAGAGCGAGAGCGTTATCAGGATCTCAAGGGAGACGTGATTTCTGAGGTTAATTTTTTTAATCTTGAGAACAAGGAGCTTTCCGAGTTAGCCAAGTTAGAATCAGCGATGGCAGCGGCGAAGAAGAGCTACAACGATCTCGAAGGTAAGGAGCGGGACTTGGAGGGTAAGCGTCGCGAAATTGAGCAGAAGGTTCTGCAGGCACAGAACTACGTTGACAAGGCTGTCACGGATGTGAACAACACGCAAAAGGAGCTCAATGACATTCTCACCAAACAAGGGGAATTGGATCGGCTTAAGGTACCGAGTCCTAGCCGAGGGAGGATTCAAGCGATACGAGGGCAGGCTGGAACGACTAGTGTGAAAGAGGGTGACAAGCTTTTTGAGGTGGTTCCCGAGACGGATGACTTGGCGGTGGAGTTAACGATTCGGGGGGTTGATGCTCCGCTGATTCACGTAGGGGATCCGGTGCGTTTGCAGTTCGAGGGTTGGCCGGCGATTCAGTTTGTCGGTTGGCCTTCGGTGGCTGTTGGTACGTTTCCTGGTGAGGTGATTGCGGTCAATCCGACAGATTCTGGGAAGGGGATTTTCAAGATCGTGGTTGGGCCGGTTCAAAATAGGCAAGATGCGGCGACTTCAACGGGTGTAGCGAATATGACGGATTTGAAATGGCCGGATAGTCGATATCTTCGTCAAGGTGTACGAGCAAATGGCTGGGTGATACTCAAGACAGTACCGTTAGGCTACGAAATATGGCGTCAACTGAACGGATTCCCGATCACGATCAGCGACACCGAACCGACGGGGGACAAGGCGCCCAAAGAGACGAAAGCGCCCAAGATCATGTAACCCGAAAGCGACGGCAGGTTCGTTTTGCGATTTTGATATGCTCACTGGTTGTATCGGTGAGCACGGCGGTAGGTAGTAAGGATGCTTTTGGGCAGACGCCTCCTGCGTCTGTACCGCAAACGCCCAGCACTCCGATTTCTCCGCTACCAACGCCACCTGCACTAGCACCTACGATTTCGGGCAAGTCGCTTGATGAACTCGAGGAGTTGCTCAAAGCGGCTCGCGTGGAGCTTGGGCAACGGCTGGCAAAAGAGGATCAAGCGAATGTGGGGAAGAAGGAGACACCGCCGGCGAATGTGTTGGAGGATCCGGTTCGGGAGGGGGAGAAGCGGTTTCTTGAGCTGGAGGCAATCATTAAAGAGCGCCGCGGCCAGCGAGAAAGCGAGTTATTAAAGCCATCGAAAGAATTGCTACCTGGTGTTTCGAGTGATCGGCCTGACGAGATGGGCAATGGTCAGATACGAGGTGTTGCTCCTGGTGGGGTATTGCAGCAAGATGCTTTCTCGATGGGCGAGGCCTTGCTCTTGGCTGATGTGATTGCTTCGACGTTTCGATCCTTTCCGGAGATAGAGATTGCGCGATTGCAGGCAGGAGTTGCGAGGGGTGAGGTAACTCAGGCGAATGGCGCGTATGACTTGCATCTTGATTATTACAACTTGAATCAACCGGTTGGGTATTACGAGAACAGTCGATCGGGAGTGGGGGTGTCACGTCAGTTATGGTGGGGTGGATATGCTCACGCGGGATATCGTATTGGCCGTGGTGGTTTTGAGCCTTGGTATAAGGAGCGAGAGACGAACAAGGGAGGGGAGTTCCGAGTTGGTTGGGTGCAACCTCTATTGCAGGGTAGAGCGATAGACCCGTACCGCGTTCAGTTGTTTCAAGCCAACTTGGATCGTCAAGCGGTAGCACCTGAGATTCAGCAGAATGTGTTAGCGGCGAGTTTAGCGGCATCGAGTGCGTATTGGCAGTGGGTGGAAGCTGGGAATGTGTTGCGTGCACAGGAGCAGTTGCTGCAGCTTGCAATTCGTCGAAATGAGGGGCTGAATCGGTTGTTGGAACGTGGGTTATCGACGCGGCAAGAGTTATCGATCAATGCGCAGACGATATCGGAGCGGCAGTTGAAGGTGATGGAGTCGCGACAGAAGTTTCGCGATACGGCTTTTAAGCTCGCCATTTTTCTCCGAGACGAATCCGGCACGCCGATGCTAGCAAGACCAGAGTGGTTACCCAATACATTTCCGCCTATCAATCGTCTGGAGCTACAAGATTTCGAGACTGCATTTTTAGACGCACAGCAACGGCGTCCTGAGTTGAACTTGATTCAGATTGATTTGCAGAAGTTGCGTTGGGAAGCGGAGTTAGCGAGGAACCAGACCTTACCGAATGTGGACTTTACCATTCAGGGTGTGCAGAACGTTGGTGATCCGGCGACGAGTCTGAACGACAAAGGTGATTTCATCTTGGAGTCTGGGGTAGTGGGAGGGGTACCGATACAGCGTCGGAAGGCTCGTGGTAAGTTAGAGAGCACGATGGCGAAGATCCAGCAAACGGAGCAGAAGCGTTGGTTGACTACCAACAAGATAGAGATGGAGTTGCGGGTTGCTCGCAATGCGCTCGAAGTCGCCAGGGAAATGGTGGAGCGTTCATCGCAGTTGCTTGATGAGACTAGGCAGACGCTGGAGTTCTTCCGTAGGGACTTTGCTTCGGGTAATCGAGACTTCTTGTTTTTATTGGCACAGGAAGCGAAGGCGACGGAGGCAGAGATCAAGCTATTAGATGCTGAGCGGGACTACTATATTGCGTTAGCCAAGTTACAAGCTGTGTTGGGACTTGATCCTTTGGAGCAATCGTTGAATATTGCGATGGTAGAAGAATCGCCTGCTGCGGTCATGGAAGAGGTCACTGAGAAACGGATTGAGAACAACTAGTATCAATCTATTGCGGGGTTTGAAGTTCTGCGTATAGCATCTGCCTAGATAAAGAGCCAGACGCGAGGGCAGTCTTGGGTTATACTGAAGCGACTAAAGTAGGGCGTAGCTGTCTTGGGCTTTTTCAGCTTCGGATAAGGCTAAGCCGGTAGCATTCGTGTGACACTTGAATTGGAATGATTGCGATGACTCCACAGCAGAAGGCCGAATCGCTCGGCGTAAAGTTTACGAAACAGACTCCAGGTTATTTGGCGATGGTTGTCCGTACTGGCAATCTGTTGATCACGTCTGGGCATGTCAGTGATACGAAAGGGAAGTTAGGGGCGGGCGTAAGTGTCGAGGAAGGAAAGGTAGCAGCGCGAGAGTGCGCGGAGAAGATCCTTAATTCCGTTTGGAACTTTCATGGAACGCTTGATGGTCTGCGGGTATTGAAGTTGCTTGGTTGCGTCAACTCGACGTTAGAGTTTCATGAGCAGCATTTGGTGATCAATGGTTGCAGCGATCTGTTGCACGAGATCTACGGCAAAGAGACGAATGGTTATCATGCTCGCAGTGCTTTAGGATTTGCACAGATTCCTACCGGATCTGCGGTAGAGGTTGAAGCGATTTTCGAGATTCTCGAATAAGTACCCGTTAGGGGTTTTTGCGATGAGTCGAAACTCAATGCGCGGTGTACTTTTGTTTTACATCGCGTGGATACTTGTGGGGCGCTGTAGTGCGCAGGAGCTTGGCTTGCCCATTCGCGCTGCGAATGCTGAGCAGGTGGCTTTCTTTGAGACGGAGATTCGTCCTGTTCTGGTTCAGCATTGTTACGGTTGTCATGGACCGGATAAACAAAAGGGTGGGTTGCGGCTGGATAACTTACCTTCGATTTTAGAGGGTGGCGAAAGTGGTCCTGCGATCGAATTAGGATCTCCAGAGCAGAGTTTGTTAGTGCAAGCGATTCGATACGAATCACTTCAGATGCCTCCGTCAGGCAAGCTTCCGGCAAGCAAGATCGATGCTTTCGTGCGATGGATTTCTGCTGATGCACCGGTATCCGATGATTTTGTGAAGGGGGTGATGGAAGGTAGTGGTGGAGATGCGAAGGAGCATTCAAGCAAGCATCGCAGTTCGGATGAGATCACCGAAGCCGATAGAAGTCATTGGTCATTACTTCCGATTCAGCGTCGAGAGCCAGCGATTCAAGAGAGCAGCGAGACTCATCCAATCGACGCTTGGATCTCGGAGGGATTGGCGCGAGAAGAATTGGTTCCGTCTCCCCGGGCGGATGTCAGGGAGTTGCTTCGACGCGTGAGCTACACATTGACCGGCTTACCTTTGACCTATGAAGAGATGGAGTCGTGGGTTGAGAAGTTGGCGATCGCGGAATCGTAGCGACTACGGCGGATTTTGGGGTGGCGGGAGCGACGCCAACGCATCCGGAACTGCTAGATCATTTAGCGACGGAGTTGATTGAGCATGGGTGGTCGATCAAGCACATGCATCGGCACATACTTACGTCCGAGGCTTTTCAGAGAACATCGCGAGTGTATGACGATCCGACGATGGCTCAGCGAGCGGTTACGCAGGATCCAGGGAATCGACTGTTGTGGAGACAGAACGTTCGACGCTTGGAGGCTGAGTCGATACGGGACAGTATTTTGTTTGCGAGTGGCGAGCTGAACCCTGCCATCGGCGGCGTGGAGATGTATCCGAAGTTAAGTGGAGAGGTGTTAGCGGGGCAGAGCAAGCCGGGGTTGGATTGGCGAGTTTCGCCGGAAGAACAGCAGAACCGAAAGAGCTTGTATGCAGTAGTCAAGCGTAGTGTACGGGATCCTTTATTGGAGACATTTGATTATTCCAACACTACGAGTCCGCTAACGGAGCGACCGGTCACGACGGTAGCAACACAGGCATTGATGTTGTTGAATAGTCGGTTTACGGCGGAACGTTCTGAGCAACTCGCGCGACGTGTGATTGCTTTGACAAGCATCAAGATGATCAGATCGATGCGATGTATCGATTGATGCTTCAACGCAATGCGACAGAGAAGGAGAAGCAGAAGGGGATAGAGTTGCTCACACGGATGGCAAAGGCCTATGAATCGATTTCCGAGGAGCTGCATTTTCGGGTCGATGTACCTGTCTCATTGTTTACGGGGTACCGCCAGCAATTGCCAGGTAAGGATTTTTTTCTTACGCCATCGAATTTGTTCGGAGAGACTCCGTGGCAGAGCTTCAGTGGTATGTGGGGTGGTGGGTATGAAGGGATCGACGTGGTGGACAAAAGGTTTGGGCCTTTTGCTTTGCTTTCGCACGAGTACTTCGGTGAAGGGGGCTTTAGGAAGATCGACCACGGTGGATTGAGAAAGACGAAGAGAGTTCGGTGCAGGAGGGCCTTGGGCGGTTGGCTAGTGATCCTTTGAAAGACTGGTCGAGGACGAAGGCATTGGAGATGTTGGGGCGGACCCTGATGAATTTGAATGAATTCCTTTATGTGGATTGATGATGGAAGCGAATAGAAGAAAGTTTTTAGGTGGCACTGGAGCTGGATTTACCGGTCTGGCTTTAGCGTCGATGTTAGCAGAGCAGGGGATATTGACTGGGGGGAGTGCATATGGAGTTCAGGGAGAGGGAGATCGTGCTTTAGGAGCAGCTCGTGCGTTGGGTGCGGAAGTTGCTGCGAAGGCAAAGTACTGTATTTTTTTGTATATGTACGGTGGCCCTTCGCAGATGGATTTGTTTGATTACAAGCCTGAGTTGCAGAAGCGGGATGGTGAGACGGTAAGGATTGAATTAAGGCGTAATGACATCAAGGAGGGGAAGTTATTAGGATCGAAGCGTAGGTTTGCGCAGCATGGTGAGAGTGGTTTATGGTGTTCCGATGCTTTTCCGAATTTGTCCAAGCACATGGACAAGCTGGCAGTGATCAAGAGTTTGTATCAGGATTCTTTTGCGCATGGATCAGCGAATTTGCAGATGAATTGTGGGAGGATTCAGCAGGGGTATCCATCGCTAGGGTCTTGGTTGAGTTATGGGTTAGGAACTGAGAATCGCAATTTGCCGAATTTTGTGGTGATGTTAGATCCTCGTGGGGGGCCGATACCTGGCGCACCGAATTGGGGATCGGGTTTCATGGAAGCGGCGCATCAGGGGACGGTGTTGCGAACGAGCAGCGAACCGATTTTGGATTTGAATCCTTATGAGCGGTTACCTTCTTCGATGCAGCGACAGCAAATCGATGTGTTGAATGAATTCAACAGGGAGCATTTTCAGATACGATCGAACAATTCGGAGTTAGAAGCTCGCATAGCTGCTTATGAGTTAGCTTTTCAATTGCAGAGCAGTGCACCTGAGGCTTTGGATCTATCTGGAGAGACGCAAGAGACATTGGACATGTATGGATTGAATCTGCCGGCGGGAGGACATCGTTTATCGGTGGGGCCATCGGTATTTGGTAGGCAGTGTTTGATTGCCAGAAGGCTTGTGGAACGAGGTGTGCGATTCATTCAGATCTACAGCGGTGGAGGGCATCAGCAGCAGAACTGGGATGCGCACTTTGGTGTGGAGGAGAATTTGGCGATTCATTGTCCCGAGGTAGACCAGCCAATAGCGGCATTGTTAACAGATTTGCAGAGGCGAGGGCTATTGGAGGAGACGTTGATTGTTTGGGGAGGGGAGTTTGGCCGTCAACCGGTATCGCAGGGTGATCAAGGTGGTCGCGATCACAATCCGAAGGGATTCACTTATTGGTTAGCTGGTGGAGGAGTACGTGGGGGGACCAGTTATGGTCAGACGGATGATTTGGGTTCGGAGGCGGTGGAGGACCGTCGGCATATTCGCGACTTGCATGCGACGATCTTGAGGTTGATGGGGTTAGATCATAACTTGTTAACTTATTTTTACGGTGGGTTGGATCACAAGTTGACGGGGGTGCAAGAAGCGAATTTCATCCGCGAGGTCATTGCATAGAGTTCTGTTGGACCGTTGGGTAGCGTTGATGCTGTTGGGTAGCGTTGATGCTGTTGGGTAGCGTTGATGCTGTTGGGTAGCGTTGATTGAAGGAGGTGTTGTAAGGGAGAGAAAACGCTACGATGCAAGTGAGGATGGTGGGACTTGTGAAGCAGAGGATTGGATAATTGGGAATCGGATTGTGAAAGCGGTTCCTTTACCGACGGTGCTTTCGACACGAATTCGTCCTTGATGTTCTTCGATGATGGCTTTGCATGCGGAGAGTCCTAAGCCTGTACCACCTTTTCCTGAGGCATCGGGGCCAGAGTTGGTGGTGAAGAATCGGTCAAAGATTTTCGGGAGGAGTTCTTTGGGGATACCTGGGCCATTGTCGCGGACGACTAAGCAAGCGGATTTTGTTTTTGGTTCGAAGTGAACGCGGATACGGATGGTGCCATTTTCTCGAATGGCTTGTCGAGCGTTGGTGATAAGGTTTAGCAGTAGGCGTTGAAGTTTGGAGGGTGAAGCGGAGATCAGCGGGGTATCGGTGAAGTCTCGTTCGACATCGATACGGTATTTGAGGAGTTCTTTTTCTAGGAGAACGAGTGCGTCTTCGACGACTTGGGAAAGATTCGTCGGTTCGAGTGAGGAGCTATCGGCGCGAGCGAGTCCTAGGACGAGGTTTGTAATTTTTGCGCCGCGGTTTGCGGCATCGAGGATACGTTGGAGAGCTTTGTCGCGTGTTGGCTCGTCTTTATGGCGTAGTCCGAGTTTGGCGTAGTTTAGAATTGTCATCAACAAATTGTTGAATTCATGGGTCGTGGTGCTTGCCAATTCTCCGACGCTGGCAAGTCGTTCGCACTGGGTCAGTCGTTGTTCAAGTTGAGTGATTAACTCATCTTGAGGCGAGGTTGTGCGTTGATTTTCCATTATTCTTGGCGGTTCCATCCGGCGGGCGTTTTGAAGTTGCTAGCGTTTTGAGCAAGAAATGAAGTTGGCTTGTTTTTTTCTTCGTTGTGTTGCTAGAGTAACTATCGGAAGTTTCGGCTTGTTAGACGCATGGAAATCTGTGGCAAACTAGGGGGAACGTGGGCGTGAACTCTGTCGAATCCCTCGAATTGATGCTAGCAATAGCCGATCAAGAAGGCATAGCAGTCCGCAGCGAGTGGTTAGGCGGGGTGCGTGGGGGGTTGGTCCGAGTGGGCCAGAGGGCTTATTTATTTGTGGACGAGTCTTTGACGGTCCCAGAGCGATTGGAGCAAGTGCGAAAGGCTTTGGGGGAGTTAGATTGGACGGAGACGGAGCATGCGGGTGCGATGTCTCGGTTGTTGGGCGGGCGAGAGGGTTAGTAGAGAGTGTTTAGTGATCTGGTCGGGAGATAATTTCTTTGTCGAAGTAGTTGATAGCCATTCCGGCATCGACGATGAGAGTTTGAGCGTTGATACCTGCGGAGCGAGGTGAGAGTAGGAATACGGCAGCGTCGGCAACTTCTTGGGTTTTGAGTCCTTCTTTGCGAGGGATAGCACGTTCTGCGAAGAGGTATGCGTCGACGTAGCCGGGGATACCTGCAGAAGCGCTGGTTTTGAGTAAGCCAGCGCCAACCGCATTGAATCGAACTTGGGAGAAGTTGCTGAAGGACTTTGCAAGAAATGCTAGAGATGAGTCGAGAGCGGCTTTGACGGGGGCCATGAAACCGTAGCTTTCGCTAGCCATTTTGGTGGTAGAGATGCTGATAGTGATAACGGAGGCGTTGGGCAGGAGTATGCTTTTTAGAGCATTTGCGATAGCGATGAAGGAGAAGCAGGAGATGTCGATGGCTTGTAGGAATTGTTTTCGGGTGGTTTCGTGGAAGGGTTTGATACCGTCGCTGTAGTCTGCGAAGGCGATGGAGTGGCAGATACCTGCGATGGGGATTTGGTCGGCGAGGAGTTCTTGTGCCATGCGGTCGATTTCCGATTGGTTCTCGACGTCACAGACGAGTATTTTTGAATTTGGGAAGAGTCGTGTGACTTCTTCGCGTCGTTTATTGGATCGCACGACGAGGACGACTTCGGCTCCGACATCGAGTAACGTTTTTGCGATAAAAGCGGCGACACTTTTTTTGTTCGCCACGCCGAAGACCA
>JBEICB010000270.1:0-5832 GCA_040373655.1 Pirellula sp.
CAACCTACTAAACCAACTGTTTTCACGATGCGAATAGCGAACTAGAGGATTGAATCTTGGCCATCATTGCGATGACACTCTCACATAAAATTACAAATAACGATTGAAGATGTTCTCGAGAAACTCTTGCCGCCCACTTTCATTCGGTGCGACTTCGCCCTTCTCGCAGATGTACGCATCAAGCGACTCAAATGTCGTCTCACCCGACTCGATCTTCTTGCCAATCCCCACATCCCAACTGCGATAGCGGTTCTTGACGAAGTCGGACAGAACTCCCTCCTTGCGAATCTCGGCAGCGATGCGCAAGCCTCTTGCAAACGCATCCATCCCTCCGATGTGAGCATGGAACAAGTCGATCGGTTCGAAACTCTCACGACGCACCTTCGCGTCGAAATTCACTCCGCCAGTGCTAAACCCACCGTACTTGAGAATCACTAACATGCACTGAGCAGTCAAATAGAAATCTGTCGGGAACTGATCGGTGTCCCAGCCGAGCAACAAGTCACCCGTGTTCGCATCGATCGATCCGAGCATCCCTTGCATGCCCGCATAATCCAACTCATGCATCATGGTGTGACCAGCTAACGTTGCGTGGTTGGTCTCAATGTTGAGTTTAAAGTAGGGCATCAAATCATAAGCACGCAGGAAGTTGATACATGCAGCCGCGTCGCTGTCATACTGATGCTTCGTCGGCTCTTTCGGCTTAGGCTCAATCAAAAACGGACCCGTAAAACCAATCTTCTTCGCATAATCAACCGCCATGTTCAAAAACCGACCCAAGTGATCGATCTCACGCTTCATGTCGGTGTTGAGCAAAGTCATGTAACCTTCACGGCCACCCCAGAACACATAGTTTTCACCACCGAGCTCCTTCGTCACATCCAAAGCATTCTTCACCTGAGATGCACAGTATGCAAAAACATCCGCGTTGCACGATGTGGCCGCACCATGCATGAATCGAGGATTGCTGAACATGTTGGCCGTACCCCACAACAGCTTCACACCCGTCTTCTGCTGGTGCGCCTTGAGCGAATCCGCAATCTTCTGCAAATTCTTGTGCGACTCGGCAATCGTCTTGCCCTCCGGCGCTACGTCCCTGTCGTGAAACGCGTAATAAGGAGCCTGTAGCTTTTCAAATATCTCAAAAGCCACCTCAACACGTCGCAACGCGTTATCAATCGAATCACTACCGTCATCCCAAGGGCGATCTGCTGTAGCTGGACCAAACGGATCCGATCCACCCCCACGCATCGTATGCCAGTACACAACACTGAACCGCAAATGATCCCGCATGCTGCGGCCTTCAATCATCTCATCCGGGTTGTACCAACGAAAAGCCAAAGGATTTCGGGAACTCGGACCTTCATACGGGATCTTGCTGATTTCAGGAAAGTAACTCATAGCTTTACGACTTTTGGTTTCCAACGCGAAAAACAAAGAAACGAACCGGGAAAAAACAAAGTGTATCGATACCAAGCCCTCTTGCGAATGGACCCCCGAAGAATTCCCGGACCCGAAAACCCTACCGGTGGTATCGATTTTTCCGCTAGATACCGAAAATTGTCAAAAAGAACGACTTTGAGGGTTGCAAGATGCCAAGTCACGTTGAAATCTTGTAGACTAGAACCGTCAGCTTCACACACAACCTGACGAATCGTTAGCGAGGGCTTCACCAAACCGGCCCTCGCAAGCAAACGCAACTTTGCAGTCCAAAGCACCACGCAGTGAAGACTTCGTGGGTGACGAACTCCTCTTGTTTCTGAAGGAATGTTCGCCCACCCCCTACGTCTTCTAGAGACGACGCGGCATGACGCAGATCACAGCGGACAAAGTTTTCGAATTGATCGAAAGAAGCCAACTGGTTACCCCCGAGGCGTTCCAAGCCCACGTAGCATCCTTGCGCTCCCTCGCTCAAGAATCTAGTTCCGCCTCCACCGACAACCATGCCCTCTTGGAAGACCCTATTGAAATTTGTAAGTCCTTCGAAACAGCAGGATTGTTGACCCGTTGGCAAAGCGAAAAAATTCTCCAGGGTAAATACAAAGGTTTCTTCCTCGGAAAGCATAAACTCCTCGGCCACATCGGCTCCGGAGGTATGAGCAGCGTCTATCTCGCTGAACATATCGTCATGAAACACCACCGTGCCGTCAAAGTTCTCCCGAAATCTAAACTCGGAAAGACCTCCTACCTCGAACGCTTCCAACGCGAAGCCAAAGCAATCGCTTCTCTAAATCATCCAAACATTGTACGCGCCTACGATATCGACAATGAAAAAGATACTCACTACATCGTTATGGAGTATGTCGAAGGTGTCGATTTGCAAGTCCTCGTGCAAAAACATGGTCCACTCCCCTATGCAATTGTAGCCGATTACATCGCACAAGCCGCTCACGGACTTCAACACGCTCATGACTCCGGATTGATCCACCGCGATGTGAAACCCGCAAACCTCCTAATCAATAAAGACGCCGTTATCAAAGTCCTCGACCTCGGACTCGCTCTCTTCCAAGACCAATCCGATGCGTCACTTACCATGGAATACAATGACAAGGTCCTCGGAACCGCTGACTACCTCGCGCCAGAACAAGCCCTCAACAGTCACACCGTCGACAACCGTGCCGACATCTACGGCCTCGGTTGCACAATGTACTTTCTATTGACCGGTCACCCTCCCTTCCCGGACGGAAGCATCGCAAGCCGAATCGTCAAACACCAAAACGTTATGCCTGCCGATATCCGCGTCGATCGACCTGATTGCCCCGGTGAACTCGATGGCATCTGCGTCAAAATGATGCAAAAAGACCCCAAATTCCGATATCCAGATTGCACAACAGTCGCCGATGTTCTCGAAACATGGCTGAAAAAATACCAAGCGGAGCACCCTTCCATTTCGATCAAACCCACCAAGGGCATGTCGATCGACAAAATGCTAGAAGATGCAAAATCAAAAGGCAGCCCCTTCAGCGAAACCACCAATAACCGACTCGATGAAACCTCGATGGATACACTGAAATCCAGTCGCGCCGGTGGTGTCCCTCTCTCCGCTTCCGACTCCGCTGTCCTTCGCGCGATCGCCCGTAGCGATGGCTCGTCAATCGATAGCCAAATCGATCTGATGCACGATTCGAATTCTCCGAATCCTCCAAAATCAAAATCGCAAGCCATCAGCAAAGCCGCCGATGACTCACGCATCAAACCATCCGGCCCGTCTCCACTTGTTAAAGCCGGTACCGCTAACACCGGAACCGCACCGAAAGGCTCATCGGCCTCAGGATCCAATAAAGCAACGCCCCAAGCTTCCGCTTCTGCAAACTCCGCCAAACCCAACCAAACGAAAACATCCACCAACAACACGACTCCTGTCACGAAAGAAATCCCCAAGACCGATTCGACATCCGATGAATCCGAATCCTCATCAGGTATCTGGCTAGGCCTTCTCATCGGCGGTTTAATCGCTCTCGTCGCGGCCACCGGCGCTACCGCTTACTTCATGCTGCGCTAAACAAGCGATGCAGACCCGCGTACTGAAAATAGGTGGAGCATCCCTCTTCGCTCCCTCAGCCGAATTTACACGGCTGCTTGCTCACCTGCATAGGGAACACTCCCTAGCCATCGATCGAACGTTTATCATCGTCGGCGGAGGAGATACTGTTGAATCTATGCGCACACTTCACGCTTCCTTCCCAAACCTCAACCCACAAACCATGCACTGGCGATGCGTAAGACTCCTCGAGGCCACTTGGGAAGTCGCTACCGAACTTATCAAGTTCGGCATCCCACTTCACAATGATACCGAACTGAATCAAGCACTCTCGAATCCAACTCCTAATACCTACATCGTCAACGTCAACGCATACTACTCCCCATCCCTCTTAGTATGCCAAAACCATTCTAAACACTTCGCACCAATCACTCCCGAAGACTCCTGGAACACAACCACCGATGCCCTCGCTTGGTGGCTTGCTTACCTAATCGATGCTGACCAAGTCATCCTCGTTAAAAAGAAACCCTGCGAAACGATTCACACCCTCGCCCAAGCCGCACGCGAAGGAATCGTCGATTCGGAAATCGCTCGAATGCATGACGCAGTCCGTCATAATTTCACCCCGACCAAACGGTTACCCTCCATCCAGTTCCTCTTTGAGAACCCCGATTGGAAATACCATATACTGAAAGATTAATCGCCCCGCATACCTCTCCGGAGCCCATTCGATGTTTCGCCAATCTTCATCAAACCAACGAAATTTTCCTTCTAGCAAAATGCCCCCAACGCGACGTACCCACTTGAAGTACCTACTCGCATCTCTGATCGGTGCAATACATTGCAATGCTCCAATCAACCCAATATCCTTAGCACAAGACACCCCCGCAAAAGACGCCGCGAATAACAAGTCAATTCTCTCGGCAAACTTTATCTACGAGTCCGCCCCATTCCCCTCCTGCCATGCCTCAAGCATCGAGGAAACCGCAGATGGACTCATCGCAACTTGGTTCGGTGGCACTCACGAAAAACATCCCGATGTAGGGATATGGGTCTCTCGCCTCTCGTACACATCGAACAAGAAAACCACAAATACCAACGCAACATGGAGCCCCCCAGTCGAAGTCGCAAACGGAAAAGGTGCAGCCCCCGACGGAAAGCAACTTCCCACTTGGAACCCTGTTCTATTTCAACCTAAGACTGGATCCGAACCCAAACCGCTCGTCCTCTTCTATAAAGTCGGGCCTTCACCTGAAACCTGGTGGGGAATGATGACCACCAGCCACGACCAAGGTATCTCCTGGACTGAACCCAAACGCTTACCAGACGGGTTCCTCGGGCCTATCAAAAATAAACCCGTAGAACGTAGCGATGGTGCTTGGCTATGCCCCTCAAGCACCGAAACCGAAGAAGAACCAAGTCGCTGGAATGTACACTTTGAAATCACAAACGATCAAGGTAATACTTGGACTCGATCTCCAGCACTCAATCAACAACCTCTAAATGACGGCTTAGCCCTACAAGCCATCCAACCGGCATTGCTTCATCTAGGCCCCCAACATTGGCTTGCCGTAGGCCGAAGTCGCCAAGACAAGGTCTTTGAAACCGAATCCAAAGACGATGGGGCTACTTGGACACCCCTAACCCTGGGAAAACTTCCCAACAACAACTCCGGACTCGATACGGTAACGCTACACAACGGGAAACACTTGATGGTCTACAACCACGTCGCTGGTACCCCCGGACAATGGGGCGGCAAGCGCACTCCCCTCAATGTGGCTTGGTCCGCCGATGGAAAATCCTGGAACCCTTGGCTCGTTCTCGAAAACACCCCAGGTGAGTTCAGCTATCCAGCGATCATCCAATCCCGAGATGGACTAGTACATATCACCTACACTTGGAACCGCAAAAAAATCAAACATGTGGTGGTAGACCCTCAAAGTTTAGAATAACTAGACTTGTACAACCACACTGAACCGCTAAACAGTTCTGCGCTTCAAACTCAAGAAACAATCGGATCGACGATCAGTTCATCGACGATCCGATCCGGTAGGATATCCATCCCTAATTTAGCAATAAACCAATCGAGTTCCTCTTCGCCGTAGAGCGTATCGACCGCATTGTCGTCTAGCAACGTATCGGTCGGCGTGTTTCGTAAATAGGTCTCGTTGTTCAGTGGTGTACCGGTCGTTGAGGTTCCTTGTAGATTTCCGATCCTCTCGTTGTAAGTCCGTGTGCTTGTCCATTCGGCACGAAGGTTTGCCAGGGCGATCGGTGCGGTGTCATGGGTGGTGCTACCCCCGATGAGGATGTCTTGGTCTCCTCCGCCCTTCAGTGTATCGCTTCCTGCA
>JBEICB010000138.1:0-11960 GCA_040373655.1 Pirellula sp.
GGCGACTCTGTTCGTCAGCTTTGGTCTTGTTTTGGCCATCTTTCCCCAGCAAGCCATTCATTTGGTCAAAGATTCGAGCCAAGCGATTTCCTTGGGTCTCGGCGCGATTGCGATTGTCGTTCTCGGTATTATTGACGACCGTTCAGGTTTGCTCGGGCGACAAAAGTTGGCCGTTCAAACATTGATCTGCTGTGGGATTATTGGATTCGGTTTTTCGATCGAGCGCGTTCAAGTCTTCGGAATCCCACTTGAACTTGGACTTGTCGCATGGCCCGTTACACTTACTTGGTTATTGCTCTGCATCAACTCCATCAATCTGATTGACGGTGCCGACGGACTTTGCCCAACTGTCGGCTGGATCGCCTTCACAGCCGTGGCCATCATCAGCGCCTACACCGGCAACCATGTAGAAGGAATCATCGCCGCTTCCTTGGCCGGTGCACTCCTTGGATTCCTGTTCTACAACTTGCCTCCCGCTAGCGTCTTTTTGGGAGACTCGGGGAGCATGCTTGTTGGTCTATTCCTCGGTGTACTGACCATGCGATCTTGGTTCAACGAAGGTTCCTCGATGTCGATCACCATACCGATGGTACTCATGGCGATCCCATTGTTCGATTCCGCGATGGCGGTTTTGCGTCGCAAACTTACCGGTAGAAGTGTATTCGCGGTGGATCGAGGGCATTTGCATCACAATCTAATGAGGCACGGATTTCACGACCGAGCTCTCGTAGGAATTATTGCATTGCTATCGACGGTAACGGCCGCAGGGGCAGTAGCGGGTGTGTTGCTAAAGTCTGATTGGATCTCGATTGCGACCATGCTATTTGCAATCGGTTCTTTAGTGGCTTCTAAACTTTTTGGATTCGCGGAATTAAAACTGCTTTACCTTCGCATCGAACGACTTCTGTGCAGTTTGTTGGCCCCTCCCCAAAGAAATCATCAAGGAGTACACCAAGAAGTCATTCAACTACAGGGCACCAGGAATTGGGATACTGTCTGGAGTACTTTAGTCGAATTTGCGGAAAAGCATCAACTCGCTCAACTGACGCTTGATCTAAACATGCCTTGGTTGCACGAAGGGTACCACGCCGCATGGAAAAAGAACAATCTTCCAGAATACTCTGAGCGCTGGAGCTTGAAGATTCCCTTGATGTTGCAAGACCGTGTATTCGGTCATCTGGAATTTATCGGAAAGCAACAAGAAGGGGAAACTCTTTGTACCTTAGCCCGGCTCACCGAACTTCTCGATGTGATGCAAACCGATTTGCAGTCATTGATCCAGGATTTTGAAGAAAAGCGTGGAAATCCAATCTACTCGGACGATGAAGTCCGCACGCCGGTAACAAGTCAACCGGTTCCAAATCTCTGATTTTCTTTGATTTGCTCTTCGACGTGACCAGAGGTGTCATTTCCAAGGACGAATTAAACCATCAGCGGGTTCGATCAGATTCTTGTCCACTGGTTTAGAAAGTACTGGCGCTATGCCGAAGTTCTATGTTCAAAGCGGTTCTTTTCGGGGAATTGTGGAGCGTGAGAATGCAGACCTGGCAGCTAGATGGGCTGTGGAGGTTGTCATGCGTAGTCCCTCAACCTCCAGCTGCGAACGAAGCTTGACTCGAAACTGCACTTTACGAACCGAAGACGGACTGCAACCCAACACTGACTCATTTGCGGACAATCGAATTGGCCTATTTCGATTGGCTAATGCAATCGGCGTCAGCGAACGCGGCTTCAATCACAAAAGCCGACGACGTATCCCCACTAGCGATGCCGTGCTGATTTGGATGCTTCATCGACGCTCTTCAGAACGACGGATCTCTGGCGAAACACCCGCCTCCTAATACCCAACCGCATCGATCGCTATCGTGACCTAGCCGTATCTAGTCTCTGCAGAACCTTTTCTGCAGAGACTAGGCCGCTTTGTACCGCCCCCTCGATGCTGCTTGTTGCCGTATAGTCACCGCAAAGAATGACTCCATCGTCCGTTATGCCAAACCCAAATGAATCCTCCGTGGGTACCGGATAGCTCGGTTCCACAAACGCCTTCGGTATGGAGTATGTTCTTAGGTGTTTCCAAGTTTGCACGGTCCAGCCAAACCAAGTCTCTAATTCCTTCTGCACCTCACGAACAAACGCCTCCCCCTGCAAACCTGGTTTTCCTAACACGCTGACACTTGCAAGCACCTTCCCCGCAGGCGCGTAAGTCGGCTGGACAATACTCGGAAACGCAACGTGGTTAATGTGCCAAGCTTTGCTGGCTGGATTCCCATCAAGAAATAAAATAGGGTCGCGGGTCGGCGACTGATTTGAATCCAGGCTGAAATACAGACACTGTGTCGAATGATGCGGAAGGTTCTTTCCTAGCACTTGGTCTCTAAAACAGGTAGTTCTCGCCCATCGCGTCCACCGGTCTCCCAATAAACGCATGGCGGTTCCTGCCTCAGTCGCCAATAAAACTTGTCTGGCAGTCAGCTTGGTCTCGTCTGATAAAACCACATGATCTGATCCAACGGCTCGAACCGTAGCGTTACAGCGAACCATATTGTTTGGCAACTCGTGCGCAATCGCGTTGGCAATCGCACCCATGCCCCGCGCTGGAAGCGCCGCAAACCCTCGGCTCATCTCTCGAAACACAAATTCCATTCGGCTCGCGTGCATGTGGAGAAGTCCTTCATTACCAGTCGAATTCTTTGAACTTTCCCCTTCCGTAAACACTCCTCCCAAAAAGATCCCTCCCAGGAATGGCCGAAAGAACCGTTGAATTAACCGCTCAGAAAAACCCAGCGATCGTAAATACTCCAGCGTTGAACCCCGCGATTCGTGCAAAACCTCGTTTGCCGATTTACGAAGCACTCTTTGGCGATAAGACCATAGAACCCAAAGGTCTTCGAAGGTCGCTATCGGAGCAGTCAACGTTTGCCAAATAGCTTTGAACCGCTTCTGGGGAACAAGCCGCAGTGGGTCTTGAACGCAATACCACGAATTTCCTACGCGAACCCTCGCACCGGGTTCGAAACATCGAAGCTGAAGCGATTCCAAAGACAGCACTTCGCTCGCGGTTTGGTAACTCGTCAGATAAACTTGAAACCCATGATCGAGCAGAAATCCGTCGACAACGTCAGTCTTCACCTTTCCCCCAAGAGTCCCGGAAGCTTCGAGCAACAAAACCGATTTCCCAGCTTTCAAGAGATGACGCGCAGCAGTCAGCCCCGCAAGCCCACCGCCAACGATGAGGACATCAGCAGTCAAACCTGTAGCGTCTGATCGATTTTCGCCTCGATGGAAGCGAGTATCTGGATTCGTTGGTTGAGTCTGCATTGAAAGTCCTTTCGCTCGCGGAGATCACTCGCCAGCCTGAGCGTTTCCTCTCGTAGCTGTGGACCGATCTGTCGATGAGCGATTTCTCAATGCAGGGTTTTCCAAGTAAGCCAAAACAAGCGATACATCAGCCGGCGTGATCCCGCTGATTCGAGATGCTTGATCGAGATTCAACGGTCGGATGCGTGTAAACTTTTGCTTCGCTTCATTGCGTAGACTAATAATCGCCGTGTAATCGAAGTCACCAGGAATCTTCTTGTCCATCATCTTCTGCTGCCGCTCAACCTGAACGTGTTGCCGTGCAACATACCCGGCGTACTTGGTGTCATACTCCACCTGCAATCCAATCTCTTCAGGGTAAGCACCAAGCGATTCAGGAAACATCTCCAACATCGATTGCCAAGTCACTTCATTGCGTTTCAGGTATTTGTCACCCGTTACGTCTCCAATGCGCAAAGCCGCTACAGCACGTTTGGCAAGCTCGATCTGTTCGATCTTAGTGCAAAAGCGTCGATACCTGGATTCGTTCACGAGCCCGAGTTGGTAACCCAGCGGGGTCAGGCGCCTGTCGGCATTGTCCTGACGCAACATCATTCGGTACTCGGCTCGACTAGTAAACATGCGGTAGGGTTCATCCACCCCACAAGTCACAAGATCATCGACCAGAACACCGATGTACGCATCGTCGCGTTGCAATACAAACTCGGATTTTCCTTGTTGCCTCAGAGCCGCATTCGCACCTGCAACCAAACCTTGCGCACCTGCTTCCTCATAACCTGTCGTACCGTTTAGCTGACCGGCGAAATAAAGCCCAGAGACCAACTTTGTCTCAAGCCACGGAGTAAGCTGATCCGGCGGGCAAAAGTCGTATTCCACCGCATATCCATACCGCATGATCTGAGCTTTCTCTAACCCTGGAATCAACCGAAACATCTGATCCTGCACATCGCGTGGCAGTGAAGTCGAGATCCCATTGACGTAGATCTCTTGTGTATTGCGTCCCTCAGGCTCTAAAAAAAGCTGATGCCGATCTTTATCCGCAAACCGGACAACTTTATCTTCAATGGAAGGGCACTAGCGAGGCCCTGAAGACTTTATCTGCCCGGTGTACATCGGAGCACGATGCAAATTTGCACGAATCAACCCATGGACTTGCTCGTTTGTATAAGTGATCCAACAAGGGAGTTGAGGGTGAGGTAACGAGTCGGTGAGAAATGAAAATGGTTGCGGAGAATCATCTCCAGGTTGAATTTCTGTCTTGGAATAGTCAATCGTGCGACCATTGAGCCGAGCTGGTGTCCCTGTTTTAAACCGCTCCACTCGAAAACCAAGCCTCTCAAAAGCTTGACTAATCCCGGAAGTGGTCCCCTCCCCTGCCCTTCCCCCTGCCGTCTTCGCTTCCCCAGTATGCATGATGGCTTGTAGAAACGTGCCAGTCGTCAGAACCACCGCCGGAGCTAAGTAACAGGCATCTCCGCGAACCCGAACACCCTGAATCCGCATTTCTCCGTCGACCGTTTCGACGACCAAGTCTTCGACGAGCTCTTGGCGAAGGTCGATGTTGGGATTTTCTTCGATTTGACGCTTGATATCGAATTGATATGCCTTTTTGTCCGCCTGGGCTCGCGGCGAGTGCATGGCCGCACCTTTGCGACTATTGAGAAGTCGAAACTGAATGCCAGTGCGATCGATCGTCTCCCCCATCAGCCCACCGAGCGCATCGATCTCGCGTACAATCTGCCCCTTCGCAACCCCACCAATCGCGGGATTGCAACTCATCTGCCCGACGGTATCAAGGTTCCCGGTCAATAGAACTACCCGTGCACCCAGTCGCGCCGCTGCCGCCGCAGCTTCCGTCCCTGCATGTCCAGCGCCGACGACTATAACATCGTATGAATAATAGTTCGAGTTCATAACAAACACAGATTAGCTTCGTAGGGGATCAGGTGGAAGGGGAACAGCCCCCCGTTGTGTACATACATAAGCGGCAATCTCGGATGCCCGCCCGTGGATTTTTGCAACCGGTTCGCCATGAAGTAATCCCATGACAAGTGCGGCTGAGAAAGCATCCCCAGCACCTACTGTGTCAACGGCGTGAACCGGTAAGCTGGGCTGACAATCCCACTCCCCTCGATGATACACCATCGACCCCATTGCTCCGAGCGTTAACGCAATAGTCGTTAGTTCGTAGGTTTCGATCAGCCGTTCGCAAGCGGATTGATACTCATTCGCCATTGATTGTAGGTCGGCACACTTCGCGTCTCGATCCAAAACCGAAACTTGCCTTGATGGCAACAGTAGTTGAAGCGACTCAAGAACCACCGGCAACTCATCGTGATTGAGTTTCAAAATGTTTGCCCGTTGCAAGGAATTGTGAAGCACATCACGGGAATAAAAGTTTTGACGAAGATTGACATCAAAAACGCGCAGTGCGTTGGGATTCGTTGCATCAAGAAACTGACCGATAGCCATCGCACTCGTGACCGTCCTCTGCGCTAGTGATCCGAAACAAACTGCGTCGCAGCGCGAGGCAATCTCGAAGTAATGTTGTGGAAAAGCGAGATAATCCCAGGCAACATCTGGGGCAAAATGATATGTCGGACATCCTTTCGCATCGAGCCGAACTTGTACATTTCCTGTTGGATGGACCGAATCGATCAAAATGGTTTCTGTAGATTGCTGGTTATCCGAGAGCCAACGCAGAGCATCATCACCGAGCGTGTCCGCTCCCACCGCACTAACAATTCTTGCATCTGCACCAAGATACGAAGCGTGCACCGCAAAATTCGCTGGTGCCCCCCCAAATAGTGCTTGGTCTGGATACACATCCCAAAGGACCTCTCCAAGACCTACAACAAGTTTTCTGCGATCGTTTGGGATACTCATGGCCTCAAAAATATAAACATAACAGAACCAAATGGAACCTCGACCTCGGATTGGGTTAATTCGAATTGACCCAAGTGATTGCTTCAAGGAATCTTTGTATGTCTCCTAAGTTATTGTAGGCATGTACGGCAATTCGAAGGCTACCGTGCCGAACACTTAGGATAGTCCCACACTCCATAAGTACCTTTCTCACTGCGTGTGGGTCTTTACCGGGTAGATCAAATGTGAGAATTCCGCTCGCGTGACTGCATAAGTCACGGGGATTCCTTGGGGAATGCCAAGGAATCGTTGCACCACGCATAAGCAAGCCCTCTTCTGCGTGAGCTACGAGATCCAAAACTCTCTGAGCAAAGCCGCTTTCCACGCGATGACAACCGTACTGTAAAAGTAGCTCCATACTCTGTTTCAAAGCCGCAAAACCAACATGATTTGCGGAGCCTCCCTCATAACGTGCCGCCGTTTTCTTGAACGGCTTTTCATCGACCACAAACTCGTGGCTAGCTTGAAGCGAATTCCAACCCGCGAGTGCCGGCTGGAGTTTGTCCAAGTGCTTTTGACGCATAAACGCAAAGCCCGCCCCTTCGGGCCCCAGCAACCATTTATGACCGTCCGCAGCCAGATAATCGATCGGGGTGTCGGAAAGATCGATTGGAAAAACCCCAAGCCCCTGAATGGCGTCGAGGAATATCTCTGCACCCTTTCGATGTATTCGATCACATAACTCGTGCAAATCGACGCGATACCCGGTTGCATATCCAATCCAGCTAATCGCAACCAATCGAGTCGAGTGATCCATCGCATCGAGAACGCGGTCGATACAAATGGAACCATCAAGGTTCGCTTTCACCACTCGTACCTCAACTCCACGGTCGCGAAGACCGAGCCACGGTAGTTGATTGCTCGGAAACTCATTCTCCAAAACGACGATGCTATCACGGGGGTTCCAGGGATAAGCCAAAGCGATGGTGTGAATTCCTAAGGTAGTATTCGAAACAAGTGCGATTTCTTCAGCAGTCGCATGCAACATCGTTGCCGCAGCCTGCCTTGCTCCATGGGCCGCCGCAGACCATTTTGGCCAGTGATAATCGCCGTCCCCGGAGGCTTGGTCTGCAAACCGTTTCAAAGCGTCTGCCCCGCTCCTGGGAATCGGCCCAACAGCGGCATGGTCCAAGTAAACCCAGCGGTTGGTGATGGGCATTTCCTCTCGGAACCCCTCCCACCAACACTTCGGTGCGGAAACACTCTCGCCGCATTTGGCGATGTTAGCAGGGTCATCAGGGCCAGTTTCCATGAAAATGCTTCGACTTTTGCTCTTACTGAGAAAACTAAAACTGGGAAAAACTTCAGTTGTCTGACCGCAATCCCATGCTCGGGCTTCATCAAGTTCCTTCAGGAATTCTTCCGGAAATCGGCCTTGGAGTGTTCCGGTTATGACAGAATTTCCCGCAGCACCTTGAGACTTGCGTTAGTTTTCCAAGAAAACAGCCTGTAGTTGTAAGGGATAGATGACAGTCGGAAAACTTCAACTATACTAGCCCGTCGCAACGGACTGCTGGTTTTTGGATTGGCGGGCGTAGAGGTGATTTTGGATTTTTTACCTTTGACCTGTCTTAACTCTTCTCCTCATGGTCGCTTGAACTTTTAGAATGACGCAACGTTTTCTCAGAGTGTTTGCTGGCGGCCACGTAGAGCAACGAGGTTTTTGATGCCCAGATTGTTGTGTTTATCCGGACTCGTGGTCGCTGGACTGATCCTCCTGCTGTTCCTCGCAGACTTGATCATGACCCTCACCGGAGGCGGTGGCATATTTTCCTATCCAAGCCTACTCATGGATTCGGTCTTCATCATCTGTGCCGGTATGCTTGGGTACCTGGCTTGGACTTCCTTCAAAGAACTGAAATAGTAAGTTCTTACCTCGACTTCTACGCTTGGAAACTCAATGAAGTTTGACGCTGAGAGTTGGGTGCTCGAACGCGGCACCTTTGCCGGTCTTGATTGTATTCTGATTCTACCCCGCGCCGCGGAACCGAAATCACTCGTGGTTTTTTGCCACGGCTTCGGTGCCCCAGGAACGGATTTAGTAAATCTTGCAGAAGAACTTGTACCGCTCCTCTCGGGCGAAGCCCCTGAGACGAGTCCCGCTCCCGCCTTCCTGTTTCCCGAAGGTCTGATCGACCTTTCCGACGAATTTGGAATGGAAGGCCCCCGTGCCTGGTGGCGAATCAACATGGCGAAATTGGCCGCATTGCAATCCGCTGCTAGCTACGATGAACTTCATAATGAAATTCCCGAGGGAATCGAAACCGCACGAACAGCGGTTGAGGATTGCATACTATCCTGCATCGAAACAAAAAACTGGAAATCTATCGATCTGATCATCGGTGGCTTCTCCCAAGGTGCAATGCTGAGCGTGGAACTGGCGATGCGTGCGAGTCGATTGTCACCCAAAGCCCTGGTGCTTTGGTCCGGTGCTTTGATCTGCCAAAATGTGTGGCGCGAAGCCAATCGCAACAAAGATAAAGTGATTCCTGTTTTCCAGTCCCATGGATTACAAGACACCATATTGCCAATCAGCACAGGACGCGCCTTGAGAGATTTTCTCCATTCACAAGGCATGCAGATCAACTACGTCGAGTTTCATGGCCCACACACCATCGCCTACGAGTCCTTGCAAGGATCGGCAACGTTGATCGATTCGGTATTGAAAGACTAACGGATTGCGAGTCCCTCAACTACTAC
This sequence comes from Pirellula sp., assembly GCA_040373655.1. Taxonomy (GTDB): domain Bacteria; phylum Planctomycetota; class Planctomycetia; order Pirellulales; family Pirellulaceae; genus JBKCUI01. The sequence continues at coordinate 8,944 of JBEICB010000138.1, forward strand.
ACTCTACACTCGCCACTGTTAGCCCCCAGCGAGAACCTTTGCAACCCGAGGTGCAAAGTAGGTCAGAATTGCGTCGGCTCCCGCACGGCGAAATGCAATCATGCTCTCCATCATCACAGCTTGCTCGTTCAAAGCATTTGCACGGGCAGCAAACTCCAACATCGCATACTCACCTGAAACTTGATAGACCGCGATCGGAATCGAAAAAGAGTCCTTGAGCCGACGAACAATATCCAAATACGGCATTCCTGGCTTTACCATCACCATGTCCGCGCCTTCATCAATATCCAAAGCAACTTCACGGATCGCCTCGTCGGAGTTCGCAGGATTCATCTGATATGTCTTCTTCGAAGCGCCACCTAAGTTCTTTGCGGAACCGACCGCATCGCGGAACGGACCATAAAATGCCGATGCATATTTCGCTGCATAACTCAACACGATCACGTGCTGAAAACCTTCAGCATCCAACGCTTTGCGAATAGCACCGATACGCCCATCCATCATGTCTGACGGGGCAATTACCGTCGCTCCAGCTCGAGCTTGCAAGACCGCTTGTTTGCATAAAACCTCTACGGTCTCGTCGTTGATGATGTAGTTGTCAACCATCAATCCATCGTGGCCATGCGATGTGTAGGGGTCGAGAGCAACGTCACAAACCACACCAATCTTCTCGCCGCAAGCTTTACGAATAGCCCTGGTCGTCGAGCAGATAAGATTCTCCTCATTCAACGCTTCTCGACCACAATCCGTCTTCTTGGCTTGTGGCGTTACAGGAAAAATTGCAACCGCTCCAATGCCCAACTCACAAGCCTGCTGGGCTGCTCGCACCGCCCGGTCAACCGTATACCGCTCTACACCCGGCATGGAAGCTACCGGCTCAACTTGATCTACCCCCTCAATAACAAATAGAGGCCAGATCAAGTTCGCAGCACTTAACTGGGTTTCCTGAACCATATCCCGAATCCAATCCCACCGACGCATACGGCGTAAACGGGTCGAAGGATAGGAACCGAAATTCGGGAGCGGGTGCGACATAATGGACATTCCTAAGTCAGAACGAGTCGGTCTTGTAGCGGAAAGGACGCAATCTTGCCCGCAGAATTCCCCGGGAATTCAACTCCGCACGGTGCTAGCGTAGCAAGTTTCAACCTATCAAGCTAAAATTCGGTGCGGGAGCGGACAAACTCCGAGTTCCCTCTCCCCCTATTTTCCTTTCCTTCCGCGATTTCGTACAGGGATACCCCACACATGCGTCAGTCTTTTTTGTTTTTACGATCAGCGGTCGCAATCGCGATTTTGGGTTTCTCAGTCGGGTCAATCCAAGCACAAGATTCACAGAAGGTGACCCGGCATGAGCATCCCGATGGATTGCCAGTCCCCAGCGGCGAGGGTTGGCAGTCCCTGTTTAACGGCAAAGACCTCTCCGGTTGGCAACAGAAGAACGGTTGGGCTGTCTACAGAATCGACGGAGATAGCATCCATGGCACAACCGCCAACCATAGTCCGAATTCCTTTCTTTGCACTACCAAAGATTATTCAGACTTTGAACTGCGTTTCGAAGTAAAGGTCCATAAAGATCTAAACTCCGGCGTTCAGATCCGCTCTAAGAGTCTTGCGGAAAAAGACAACGGTCGAGTGCATGGACCACAAGTGGAAATCGAGGCAGGCCCCGGCGAAGCGGGATACGTCTACGGCGAAGCAACCGGACGCAATTGGATCTCTCCAACGCAACCCGTCCACTCCATCTTCAAAAATGACGAATGGAACCAATACCATATCCGAGCCAAAGGCAAACAAATCCAGACTTGGATCAACGGAAAACTAATCGAAGACATCACGGACCCACTTTCGCACGATAGTGGCTTTATCGGCCTACAAGTGCACGGCATTGCACCAGACCAAGGCCCCTTTGATGTCCGCTGGCGAAACATTCAAATCCGCGAAATCAAGTAATTACCCTCGCGATTCTTTTCATCACGCTTCGAATAAAGAACGACTCTTAGCATACCTATGAAACAACGAAGTATGAACACAGAACAATCCCTCTTGGAACGCACAACACGATCTTCCAAGTTCGCCAGTGCTATCCTTCTAGGATTGACCGGATTGTCGGCCGGCTGTCGTGAGCCAAACCCGTTGGCAACCATGCACGAACCGAACTACCTGTTCGCGCACTCCATGGAAATCAGCCAAGAAACGGAGATGATACAGCCACTCTCGGACACAAAAGACTTGCTCGCTGAATGGTTTGGTACAACAAATGCGCCAAAGATACCTCCAGCGTTGAAAGAAGGGGACTACGAAGACCTCTTCTCGGAAACCAACTTGCAATTGGCCGCAGGAACCTCAGAAAAACCTGGACTCTACGTCCTTCAACAATGTGCGTCTTGCCATGGACTCTCCGGACAAGGAAGAGGGCCGGTGGCAGCCAGTCAAGATCCATATCCTCGCGACTTCCGCGCCGGAATCTTCAAGTTCAAAGCCACTCCTCGTGGTGCTAAACCGCTCAAAGAAGATTTGGCAAGAACGCTCAAAGAAGGACTGTCCGGAACTCAAATGCCGGTCTTCGACAAGCTTTCCGATCAAGAGATCCAAGCGTTAGTCGATTACGTGATCTTCTTAAGTATCCGAGGAGAATTCGAACGTAAACTTCTGCAGACCGCTGCAATAGATTCCCCAGGGGAACGGTTGTACGACGCAAAAGGTGATGACAAAACGCGAGAGGACCAAAAGTCTACCGCCGAGGAACTGCTTACCCAAATCGCCGATCGATGGGTCCAAGCCGAAGACTCCAAAGAGGACTTCCAACTGCCGTCGTTCCCTCTCGTCGGTTCAGAAACCGAAGAGAACAAGGCGGAACTGCTGACCTCGATCGCCAAAGGTAAAGAGCTCTTCTTGCAGGAATCAGCCGCCTGTTCAAAGTGCCACGGCGTCCAAGCAGATGGCAAAGGTGGCCAATTACCTGATTATGATGACTGGACCAAAGAATGGACTACCAAGATCGGGTTACAACCAAC
>JBEICB010000150.1:0-11240 GCA_040373655.1 Pirellula sp.
ACCTTGCATTCGTATCCACCTTGCATTCGTAGCCACCGTTCGGCAGACGGTGGAGATATTCCTGGTAACGTCCACCGCTTGGCAGCAGGTGGCTACCTTCAGCGCTTGGCTACCTATAGCGATCTTGGTCACGCGACTTCTTAAATAAAGGAACATATCTAATTGGCTTTTTCGTCATTGCATTACTGCTTTGGCGTGCGTGTTTTGTATAGTGGTGTCAAAGACCCTTTCCACGTTTGCCGAGGATTATTGCGATGATGTTGCTTCCACCGAAGAGCGTCTATTTGTTCCCAAGTACGAAGTCACATCCGTTGGTCGCGATGCACTTGCTGAGTATCGCTTGCATCGTGCTGATGGTTATGCAGCCTGCGTTCGGGCAAGCAACTTCGAGGGAGGTAGAGAAGGCTTCCGAGCTTGCGGAGCGCAGCAATTTATTTGTAAGTCACAGCGTTAAGCCGAATATTGTGATGATTGTATCGGACGATCAGGCGTATGGAGATTATGGGTTCATGGGTCATCCGGTGTTGAAGACCCCTCATTTGGATCGACTTGCTTCCCAGAGCCTAACCTTTCGTCGCGGTTACGTTCCATCGAGTTTGTGTTGCCCGAGTCTTGCGACGATCTTGACGGGGCGGTTCCCGCATCAGCATAAGATCACGGGGAACGATCCGCCGTTGGTTCCTGGAATGAAGGCTGGTGAGTTTCATAAATCGGAGGCTTTTCAGTTAGGTCGCAAGCGGATGAACGAGCACATGGCGCAAGTGCCAACGTTGCCTAGGTTGTTGCAGGAACAAGGATATGTGACGTTGCAAACGGGCAAGTTTTGGCAGGGGCATTACTCCAATGGTGGGTTTACGCATGGGATGACACGGGGAGAGCGTCACGGGGATGATGGGCTATCGATCGGTCGAAAGACGATGAAACCGATCGAGGACTTTCTTGATATGGCGACCCAAGAGCAAAAACCTTGGATGGTTTGGTACGCCCCCTTATTACCTCATGATCCTCACAACCCACCGGAAAAGTACCTTGAGCGAACCAAGCCTTCAACAGAAAGCGAGCACATCGCCAAGTATTGGGCGATGGTGGAGTGGTTTGACGACACGGTTGGACAGTTGATGGAATCGCTTGAGAAGCGTGGTTTAGCAGAGAATACGATTGTGGTGTACGTGACCGACAATGGTTGGATCCAAAACCCGAACAAGCCGGTTTATGCTCCTAAGTCCAAGCAATCTCCTTATGAAGGGGGTGTACGTACGCCGATTATGATTCGATGGCCGAATCGAGTGAGTCCGGAGTTTTCTTCCGAGTTTGCTCATAGTATCGATTTGGTTCCTACCTTGCTGACTGCAGCGGCGATTCCATTGCCGGAGGACTTGCCTGGCGTGAACTTGCTCGATGCACAAGCGGTGCAAAATCGAAAGATTGTCTTCGGCGAGTGCTTCACACATAACGCGAATGACTTGGATGACCCGAAGGCCAATTTGCGTTGGCGTTGGGCAATTCGAGGTCGATGGAAGTTGATTGCGCCGAATCCTGCGATTGAGCGAGAAGCCGAGTTTGAATTATATGATCTGGAGTCCGATCCAGGGGAGTTGAAAAATCTTGCGAGAACGCAACTGGGGATTGCAAGTGAGTTACTTGCCGAGCTTGACGCATGGTGGAAGTAGGCAGACGAAAAGGTGCCCATAGGGAACAGAGCGCGAGATGTATTCCATTGCCATGAAGATGTTGTTTCACGACCGGGCCAAGTTCATTGGCTTGGTCCTCGGCGTGGCTTTTTCGACGTTGCTAATCAATCAGCAATTAGGGATTTTTATTGGATTGATCAGTCGAGCAGGAGCGGTGGTAGTCGATGTTCCAGAGGCTGATGTTTGGGTGATGGATCCAGGGGTAAAGAACTTGGATACGATCTTTCCTTTGCGGGATACGGAGTTGGGTCGTGTGCGAGGAGTTCCAGGGGTGGCTTGGGCCGTTCCCTTGTTCAAATCGAATGTCACAATCCGGACTGGCAATGGTGAGTTGGAGGCTTCGTTATTGATAGGGGTGGATGATACGACACTGATTGGGTTGCCTCCGCAGGTGATTATGGGAAACATCGACGAGTTGCGTCGTCCCGATGCGGTGGCGGTTAGTGAAGAAGGTTTCAAGAAGGTGTGGCGCAATCAGCCTGTGGCATTGGGTAAGGTAGCGGAGTTGAATGATAGGCGAGCGGTGGTGGTTGCAATTGTTAAGGACTCGCCCAAGTTCACTTCTTCGATCACCTTTTTTACGCGTTATTCGCAAGCGTTGCAGTACACGAACAATGGCCGGAATCAGATGTCATTTATAGTTGCGAAAGCAGCGGAGGGTCAGACGCCCGAGCAAGTTTCTGAGAACATCAAAGTCAGGACAGGATTGCAAGCGATGAGTTCGCCGGCATTTCGTTGGAAAGCCATTGAGTATGTGATTCAGAATACAGGGATACCTATTAGCATTGGAACGGTGGTCGCGTTGGGGATCTTGGTGGGTATCGCCGTAGTGGGATTGATGTTCAATTTATTTGTGTTGGAGAATCTCAAGCAGTTTGCGGTTCTTAAAGCGATTGGAACCAGTAATTGGCGATTGATTGGGATGGTGTTTTTGCAAGCGGCGGTGGTTGGTTTTGTCGGTTTTAGTCTTGGATTGTTTGGAGCGACGATGTTCTTTGAGACAGCGGGGAAGAGCCCAACTTTTCAAGGATTTTTTCTTCCGTGGTATGTTGCAGCAGGATCTGGTGGGGTTGCGGCAGCGATCATTGTGTTGGCTGCATTGTTTGCGATGCGTCGGGTGTTGTTTGTAGACCCTGCGATTGTGTTCCGCGGTTAATAGCTAAAGCACGGGAAACCGGAAACATGCAAGACAATGCACAAGCCAATTCCAACGCGCAAGCCAATGTCAACGCGATCGTGTGCCGAGGGATCATCAAGGACTTTGGCAGTGGGAACGCCAAGCAGCGTGTTTTGCATGGGATCGATCTGGAGATTCCGATTGGTGCGACGACATTTCTTGTGGGCCCGAGTGGATGCGGGAAGACCACTCTGATATCGATCATTGCGGGGTTGCTGACGGCGACTGCTGGATCGGTAACGATACTCGGGCAAGAGATCACCAAGATGCGAGGTGGCAGAGTGGTTCGATTTCGCGCGAACCACTTGGGGTTTATTTTTCAGCAGTTCAATTTGTTGCCGAGTTTAAGTGCTGTGGAGAACGCGGCGGTCTCGTTGGTTGTCCGTGGTGCGACGCTTGCGAGTGCCAAGCGACAGGCCTCTGAATTGCTCGATCGACTTGGGATGGAGAGCAACAAGTGGAAGTACCCGAATCAGCTTTCCGGTGGGCAGCAACAGCGGGTGGCGATAGCTAGAGCTTTGGTGCATAACCCTCGGATTGTGATCAGCGATGAGCCGACGGCATCGCTTGATGCCGAGACGGGGCATGACGTTATGGAGTTATTGCGTGAGGTTGCATCGGGTGCGGACCGTGCAGTGGTGGTTGTGACGCACGATAATCGGATATTTCCCTTTGCGGATACGATTGCAACGATGTCGGATGGTCGAATTCAATCTTGTCAGCGTCAGATTTCTACGAATGCGAGCGATGCATCGGTTTCAACGAAGATCGAGCATTGAGGAGTTTCCATGCAACGATACGTACAAGCGATTTTTTCTGTGGTTGCGATACTTGGTGCGGCTTACGCGTTATTTACTGCGATACAGTCGATCCAAAGGAACACGCCGCAGGAGAAGCAGGTAGCCGTGAAGAAGCTTCCTCCAACTGCACCTGTATCTCAGTCGACATTGTCACCGGATACGGTATCTGCATTTATCGGTGGGGTGGGAATTGTCGAGCCGGTGGGGGAAGCGACGGTGATCGGTTCGCAGCTTCCTGGGGTGGTGGATCGAGTGTTTGTAGTACCTGGAGCGGTGGTACAAGCGGGGGAGCCGTTATTGCAACTCGATGCTCGTAGTGCGGAAGCGGACGTAGGGGTAGCGCAAGCGGAGTTGCGAGCGCAGCAGTCGAAGCTTGAGGAGCTCGGTGCGCAGGTTGAAGCGTTGCGAGCAAGGCTTGACGCAGCCATTTCGATGCAGGATCAGAGTGCGGCGACGGAAGCGAATGCCAAGCGAGAAAATGATCGAGCGAATGCGATTGGGATATCGAGTGCATTATCGCAGGAGGAGATTGATACACGTCGATTGAATTGGGAGACAGCAAAAGCGAAGTTACGGGAGTCGCAAGCGAGAGTAAGAGAAGCGCAGGCGAGTTTGAATTTGGTTGATGGAAAACCGATCGCGGCGAGTTTGGAGGTGCAGAAGGCAGCGGTTGCACAAGCGCAAGCGAATCTTGTGCGGGCGCAGACTAACTTGGAATTGCGAACGATCAAGGCTCCCAAGGGTGGGACGATCTTGAGTGTAAAGATACGGGAGGGGGAGTTTATCCCGGCCTCGATCCTTCCGAATCCATTGATTACGATGGGACAGATCGACCCATTGCATGTTCGAGTTGACATTGACGAATCGGAGATACCTCGCTTTCGACCGGATGCGGTTGCGACCGCAACATTGCGAGGGAGTCGTGGTAAGGGAGTGGTGCTAACTTACGTGCGGCGTGAGCCACTGGTGATACCGAAGCGGAATTTGACGGGGACGGTTGCAGAGCGAGTCGATACGCGGGTGATGCAAGTGATTTATTCCGTCAGTCCTGAATTGATCGGCGCGACGGTGGGTCAACAGGTTGACGTTTACATTGAAGATAAGTCGATGCAACAGTGAAAGTGAAAAGCTCGAGGATTTCGATCATTCCAAAGCTACCGAGTTCGATTCCTGTATGGAGTGTGCTCAGTGCAAACTATTGGCATGAAAATGGGGGCATGAAAATATAAAACCAGAGGAAAGCGACTCACGGAATCAACAGAGGAAGGTCTCCACCGTCTGGCGAGCGGGTGGCTACGAGATGTGGATTGCGGATCACATAGCCCTCCGAGAACTAAAGGAAATGAGCCACGTTAAGTTTCTTTTTGAGGGCCTACAGCTTGAGCGACGTCGAGGAAATCGCGGGTCGGTTTTTGTCGGACGGGTAGTCGGTTTGGTTTGCGCCGCGGTCCCAAGGAGTTGGCCCGTGCCACTGAGTCGACTTGCCCTCAATCGCCAACTCTCCCTTTTCAAAGTCAATTTGAACTATCGCCCATAGTGGATCTTCGTAAGCTGCCACACTGCTGAGGCTTGGGTGTTTTTTATGCACCTCAGCAGGATAGGTTTCTTTCGCGCTGTTACCACCTAGCCACACGTACGATGCGCTATTGATTTGGATGTAGCGAATCTTTTCGCTGAGCAATGTGTAGTCTTGATGAAAGTGCCCAGAGAAAACACCTAGGATCAAACCGGGTTTTGAATTTTCGGCGGACGTGAGAATATCGCGTAGTTCCTTACGGTTTTCGATCCCATTTGGATCATCGAGTGGATGGTGCAAGAAAATACATACGGGACGGTCGCTCTCTGCAAGTTGCTTTTGTAACCATAGCTGTTGATCGGCTGCGATAAATTTTTTGTACCCCTTCGTCGTCCCACCTGGATCATTCGTATCGAGCACAATCCCACGTATGCTTGAGGTATCAAAGGTATAGTAACGATTTGGCATGCCGTAATACTCGACCGTTTTCTCGCGAGCGTATCCACCATCCATATCGTGATTTCCCAGAACGTGGTACTTGGGGCCATCGAAGGCGTTCCAAGCGTCGAAGAAGGGGCGATTACGAGGGTGGGGTTGGCAGAAGTCACCGAGTTGAATAACAAAGTCGACTTTCGCTTCTCGCATCGTGGAAACAAAACGAGAGATTCTCTCGATCCCATCGTGCATGACGTCTTGGTGCACATCCGTAATTACCCCAAATGTCATAGAGCGAAGGGAGGCACCTGAGGAAAAACTTGCCATCCAAGGGGTTAGAGCGGTTGATAGTAAAAACCTTCGGCGTGAAGTGAGCATTTGATGCATCCGTTTGTTATATTGAGCGAAGAGCGAGAAGGATGGAAACCCATCGTTGACGTCGATCTCGTTTAGCTCGAGTTCGTCTACCTCGATCATTGTACCTCCAAGCAGAAAGGGTGGCTGGCAAAACATCACCTGCCAGCAATACAGGTCATGGCGCTACAATGGATTCAAGGTACAGTACAGGGTAGGAAAATCTGGTCTGAGGGTCTCTTTACGTTGACCGTTCATTGTCCCGGCGTAGAGCCATTTGAACCGGGCCAATTTCTGCAAGTTGGCTTATCGCTTCCAGAAAAACACCTGCATCGTCCCTACTCTGTCGCTTCGCCACATGGTGAATCACTGGAGTTTTTCATCGTCAAGGTCGAAGGCGGGGAACTGACGCCTCGGCTATGGAATCTAGAGTGTGGTGCGTCGATCGATGTGGCGATGAAAGCTACAGGCGGGTTTACGCTCAGTCATGCTCCTGACGCAAAAAATCTTTGGCTGTTAGCAACGGGGACCGGATTAGCTCCTTACATCGCGATGCTACGTGAAGGAACACTTTGGAAGCGGTACGAGAAGATCGTCGTTGTTCACGGGGTTCGCTACCTCTCCGATTTGGCTTATGTCGAAGAGTTGCAAAGCTTCACGCAACAGTACCTGAGACGTTTCGATTATGTACCGGTAGTCTCCCGCGAATCGGCTTGGCACGGTTACCAAGGTCGGATTACCCAAGCGATCGAAAGCGGGCAACTCGAGTCGCTTGCACAGACCGCACTCGATGCCGATTCGAGTGCAGTAATGTTATGCGGCAATCCGCAGATGCTCGATGATGTTGAAGCAATGCTGCATGCGCGAGGGATGCGCAAGCATAAGCGGAGTGAGCGAGGTCATTACGTCGTCGAGCGTTATTGGTAGTTTTCAAGGATCTGAGTAACTAGCGATGGCCTTGGAAGGCATTTTCTGCGCCTCGGTAACCGAGAGTATATGTCTGCGGTCCTTCGATACTATCCCGACGCACGGGCCGGCCGTCGGTCGATCGACCTTCCGGGCCACGCCATTCTTCCCCTGCCAACGATTCAATTCTTGCTTTTTGGTCTTGGAAGTTCATCACCGCCACACGTACGTCGACGGGTAGGGCAGCGAGACGCATTTGCAGTTGATGAGTTGTCGCATAGCTGTTTCCAGCGGGTTTATAGATGACAGCATCCAGCCAATTCTCTGGGATCTCTGGTTCGTAGAGATCGAGTTTCGCACCAAGTTTATGAAACGGTGTTGGATACGTGCGCTGTTCGATCTTCTTTGCGTAGGTTTTGACGGAACGGCTTAGGTTCGATTGTTGTTTGACGTACTCAGCGATCGCTTGGGCTGCCACAGCATCGTTCTGTTGATAGATCCCTATAACAAACGACTGTTTGGCGAGTACGGTTTCGCGACGTCCCGCGCGAGGATCAACCCCTGCAGCTTGGACTGTCACGTCAAGCAAGTCTGCTCTCCAGTTTGCAGGTACGCTGAGGACGAGACTGAAGGTTTTTGATCCTTCCAAGGTCGATTGGCTGTTGGGCCGGATTTTGAAATACACACCGCGTTGTCGTTGTAGTGATCCGGAGGCCAGGGTCAGTTCGAGCGATGGACGTTGCGCGAATTGGATACTTTGTCGCTGATATTCAGACTGGTTCAAGTTTCCTGAAGCAGATCCGATTCCGGGATAGCCGGCGAGACCTTGCAACGACATGTCTCGTGAGGCATCTTGCTCCTGTACAACTTGCATCGGCCCGAAGACATCTGTTTGTAGTTCGGTCTTGGGTGAGTAATCGACAATGAGTACTCCTTCGCGACGGCTCATGCATTGGATTAGGATTTCGCGGGTCGACTGAGCAGCTCCTGGTTGGAAGAGGGTCGAGACGTCGAAGTCCAATGCGACCAAGCGAGAGTTTGGGAATTGAGAGAAGGTACCATTGGGGTGAAGCGAGCGGACCGGTGCGGAGCTGTTCACGTCGAAGTGGACTTGCGCGAGTGTTTGCACTGCAATCACTCCCCATGCGATTGTACCCAAGCACGCGGCGCGGGCTTGCAATGAACGTAGTTTGGCTAGCAAAAATAGAATCCCTAAAACTGTCATGGCTTCGTTCTCCCTCCCTTGGAAAGACATGCCTGGCCGGAAAATGTTTCGCAAATCTTTGGAGTTTGCAAAGGTCGGGCAGTCTGCTGAGAAGCTGGTTGCATTGGATCAAATGCAACTTGTGTTCCAAATCGATGCTATTCGTTTCGCGTGCTCGGAGGTAGGAGATCAGGCGCTAAAGAGTTGAGGGGATAGCATCGAGAAATCGCAGAGAATTTGCTTTCCTCGAAGAGGATGCATCGGCGAAGTTACTAGCGAATGATGAGCGATAGCATTTGCAGTTTGTTTTGTAGAAATGACAGTAGCTTTGGCAAAAATTGCAAAATACCGGAAATACTGCCTACCACCCGGAGCTTGTGCTTTCCAGCTCAAAAAACCACCCGGAGTTTGCGCGGTACGCCTTCGGGTGAGCGCTAAACGCAAAATGCGTAGGATCGGTATGCGATTAGTCCAAGAGGGTTTGATTAGTGGGATTTTGGTAGGACCAGGGCATGGAGGGTCATGATTCCTCCGGCGGTGAGCAGAACGAACCCTAGCCATCGCGGTGGCTTGAGTGTTTTCTTTGGAGAGGGTGCGGCTTGCATAAAGACATTGGTTGCCATCCCGTTCGCATCTGCTTGTTGGGACTTCGTGACTTTATGGAGTGCACGGGTGCTGGATTCGTTCAGAACGAAGCTATCGATGAGTCGGAATTGCAGTCCGAGGCAAAGCAAAATCACTCCGAGCATGAAGTATCGATTGCGATCCATGGTCATGGCAGGAATTCCGGGTGCGAGTCGTCCGTAGGGGGCCACACGATGGTGGACCGTTGTGTTAAACAGTTGAGTGAAACCAAATAGGTTGACGTCGCTTTTGCTGTGGAACCGTAAGGGACCTACTGTTCGCGAACGCGACAGCGACTCGTCTTTGAAACTCGGCAATGTCGGCTTGGAAATCCTAGAAAACTTTGATGCGTCCGGTTGTTGCACCTGCATCGATTCTGCTTGCGACGTTTCGTCGTGTTTTATTTGGCGATGGACGCGAGTTCCCGCTTCATTGCTTCGAGTCGATTGCGAACCGTTTGTTGAGCGGTTGCGAGTTGGTTGTTGGCTGTGGAGTTGGAAAGAGGTTCGTGTCCGAAGAGGTAAAACTTGATCTTTGGTTCGGTTCCTGAGGGACGAACGGCGATTGCGTTTCCGCTGGGAAGATGGCTTCCGGGGAGTCCGAGATCCATCATGAGCATATTCCCCTTTGGAGCATCGAGTTTTACCGTAGATCCGTCATGGTTTCGTTGGAGGAGTTGACCGTAGTCACGTACGGCGACGACGGGTAGTCCTGCGATCGATACTGGTGGAGAACTGCGAAGTTTTTCCATCAAGCGTTGCATATTCGCCATTCCTTCGCTTCCTTCCATTTGCACATTGATTAGGTCTTCGAGATAGACACCGTGCTTGAGCATGAGCGCATTGAGATGTTGGTGCAGGGTGGTACCTTGAGCTTTTAAGTCAGCGGCAAGTTGGGCCATGAGGAGGCAAGCGACAGCGCCGTCTTTATCTCTTGCGTAGGTTCCGATGAGGTAACCGTGGGATTCTTCGGTGCCGAACAAGAAACCATCTGGGCCGCAAGCGTCTATTAATCCGGCGATCCATTTGAAGCCGACGTGGATATTTCCTTCGCATCGCATTCCGTAGGATTCGGCAACTTTGCGAGTCATCTCGGTGGTGACAAGGGTTTTGATAACGTAACCGGCTTTAGGTAGGTCCTGAGCCGCTTGGCGTTTCGAAAGTACATAATCGGTTAGCAGGACGCCGAGTTGGTTTCCGTTGATGGTTGCCCAAGGGCTGTTGGGTTCGAGAGATATTGGGCAAGAGCAGCCCATGCGATCGCAATCGGGGTCGGTCGCGAGTACCAAATCACCGCCGACAGATTTTGCGTATTCGACAGCGGCGTCAAAGACGGCAGGGTTTTCTGGATTGCTGACATGGCCGGGTACGTTGGGAAAGTCTCCATCGGGGGTGGAGTGTGGGGCATAGGGAAGGACACGTTCAAAACCTGCTGCTCGAAGTAAATCTGGGACGACGAATCCACCGACGCCGTGTAGAGGGGAGTAGATAATGGTGGCATCTCGGGAGCCTTGCCAAGCGAACTTCAATGCAGCCGTTCTGAATTCTTGATCGATTTGTTCAGTGACGAAAGTTACCTTTCCTTCTGCGACGGCTTGGGCAAAGGGGATTTTTAGGATCTTTTCGGTTTGCATGACACGGTCGATGATTTTGCCATCGTGGGGCGGGAGAACTTGGCCTCCGGTGGACCAGTAGACTTTGACTGCATTATCGCTGGGGGGATTGTGCGAGGCGGTGACCATGATTCCGCAGGTGGCTCCGAAGCGACGGACAGCGAAGGAGAGCTGAGGAGTGGCGCGGTAATCGTCGAGGAAATAGACGTGAAAACCGTTCGCGACCATGATCGAGGCGCATAGTTCTGCGAAATGTCGGGATCGATGACGAGTATCGTAAGCGATTGCGCAGGAGAGTTTTCCCAAGTCGGGCTGAGAGAGAATATGGTCCGCGAGACCTTGGGCGCTCTCACCGATGGTCCGATCGTTGATTGCATTCGAGCCGATGGGGTACATACGGCCTCGTCGTCCGCCGGTACCGAAGGGGATGATGGTCCAGTAGGCGTCGTCGAGTTGTTTCCATTGACCTTCTTGGATGTGTCGCAGCAGTTCGGGAAGGTATTCTTGGTAGCGTGGTTGGGTGAGCCAATCGGAAATATTTTTTGCCGCCCCGGCTGTAATTTTTTGAGAGGCGAGTCCTTGCTGGACTGTTTCGAGAGCCGATTGGATGGTCGAGTCCATGGTCAATTCCTAGTAGTGTCGCTAATGATTCGAAATGCAAAAGTAGGGATTTGCGGGAGAAATGTCGCTGAATCGTCAGGGGCGGTCAATGACGGTAGAGTCATCCCAACCGGAAAAATCGAGGGGATTGGAGGTTTAGAGTTCGGGTTCTAACGGGTGAAATTTTAGGACTTTGCCGGGCGGGAAGTTAATTGTGCTCAATGTCGGAACTTTCCGCCGACGTAGTGAATCATAAGTCTCGGTCTGTTTTGTTGACAGCCCAGACCCTCCAACTACGATGGAACCCGCCTGTCGACGGCT
>JBEICB010000152.1:0-11096 GCA_040373655.1 Pirellula sp.
AGCAACAACGGACACAGACGCGTGGTGGGAAGGAAAATGTGCAGTCCAAATCACCGAAAGCTGAGTGAGTAGTAAAAGCTCAGTGAGCAGTACTCGAAACTCCTTTCGTATTGGGAACGGGGGGGGATTCGACAGCAAGACCGAACAAGCTCCCAATATTAGAAATTTGCGTACACGAACGACTCGCATGCTTGCTTCCTTCCTGCAAACTTTTCGGCTCGGGCTAAAAAGCCTGATGCTCCAAAAAATGCGATCGGCCTTGGCGGCTTTGGGGATTTTCATTGGTACAACGACCGTGATTTGGCTCGTTGCGATGGGGGAAGGGGTTAGTTATCAAGCGCAGCAGCAGATATTGGAACTCGGTGCAAACAACATCATCATTCGTAGTATAGAGCCGAAGACCACAACTTCTTCTGAACAGAATCGGGTGAAGAGTTACGGTTTATTGCGATCTGATTATCAACGTTTTCTGTCAAATATCCCTGGTATTACGCGAGCGGTGCCGATGCGAGAGCTACGCCGGGAATTCGCGTCAAAGGGGCGGGTTCTGAACGCAAACTTAGTCGGATGTTCGCCGGAGTATCTCGAATTAAATCGATTGGAGATTGCCAGGGGACGATGGTTTAGCAACTCTGATGGTCGAGAAAATGTGATCGTGCTAGCCGACGGGACAGCGAAGCGACTTTTTCCGCAAGACAATCCGGTCGGACAAAAGATACGAGTCGAAAGTGATGTTTACACGATTGTAGGACAAACGAAACCCAGGAGTGCGTCGGCGGCTATCGGTGGGAGTTTGGAGGCTCGTGAGTATAGCTTTGATGCTTACATCCCTCTCGATACGTTTCGGCAACGTGTAGGTGATCAGATAATGACTCGCACGGGTGAGGGGTTCAACTTCAAGGGCGAGATTGTAGAGTTGACCCAAATCACGCTCACATTGGCAGATATCGCGATGGTAGACGAAACGGTAGCGATACTCGAGCGGTTGCTCAAGAAGTACCACGAACAAGAGGATTATGCGATTGTGGTACCAAAGGAGTTATTGCAGCAGGCGGAACGCACACGGGCAATGTTCAATGCGATGTTGGTGATCATTGCGGGTATCTCGTTGCTGGTCGGTGGCATTGGCATCATGAACATCATGTTGGCAACGGTGACGGAACGGACGAGAGAGATTGGGATTCGCCGAGCGTTGGGGGCGAAGCGATCACATATTATTCAGCAATTTTTGGTAGAGACGCTGGTGCTAACTGGAAGTGGTGGGTTGCTCGGAGTGGTTGTCGGGTTGCTCTGTGGCCCGATCTTTCGTGCGATCCGTTGGTCCTTGGTTCAAGTATCGCCTGATTTGTTGCCACCAACCATTTTGAATCTTGAACCGCGGATAGCGCTTTGGTCGGTATTACTAAGTGTCGGCATTTCGCTCTTCGTAGGATTGTTGTTTGGGCTATACCCTGCGAGGCGAGCGGCCAACATGAATCCCATTGAAGCTTTGCGTCACGAGTAGACGGATCAGCTCAAGTTTCCTGGGCGGCGAGGCATTTGCCGTGGGAATGGAAGTGGCTTGCGCGGAGGGAGTTCCAATCCGGATTCAAGAGCCCACTGATCTCGTTCGTCTTCGTTAGCATAGTACATCAACCAGCATTCCATGTCGTCGTCATCGAGACAGTGCCAGTGGAGGAAGTTTCGGGTACCCGAAATTTTCTTTTGGTAGACGGGTAGGATGTCGCGGGCGAGCAAGCAGTAAAGTTGTCGGTCGCTCAGATGGTCGGTGAAGTCGAGGGCGATTTTCTGGCTATAGAGTTGATGAATGGTGCGCCAGAGGAGCGAGGATACTTCTGCGTCGCTCATGGAATCGGGTGAGGGTAGTATCAATTCTGGTTCGAACCATTTGGCGATCGGGAGAGAGGGAGCTCGTTCCCAGGCCAAGATGGATTCGAGGAATTCGTTTTCTTCTTCAATGCTCATGACTTTGGCGGTCAGGACATCGACGGACTCATCCAAGAATGGTTCGAGTTCGTCTCGCAACTGCGCGTTCTTGAGCAAAAGTTCCACTTCAGCATCTCGGGAAGCAGGTCGATTCGACATGGAGGTCATTGATTTCTATGGTTGTAGACTGCAAGTTCGCAAGGACTGCGATATGGTATTCCTGAACCACAGCGTCCCCAAGCGACAACTTGAACAATTCCCGATTTGTCAAAGAGAAAAAATCACTAACGCGCCGCAGAAACGGTAGAAACGTTATTCTTTGACATCTTGTAGTGGTTGAAGCGATTATCGGGGCTAAAGTCACTAGCGAATCGAGGCATTGGGCTCGTGCCGCACTGCTTGCATCTGACCAAACCAGAGCTCGCGTTGTCTGGCTCAGCTTACATTGTCTGGCTCAACGGGCGAGTCGTCGCAGGACCTCAATACCGCGGTCGAGGGTTTCGTTGCTAGCGGCAAAGGAGATTCGGAAGTGTGTGTCCCGTTTGGAGAAGATATTTCCGGGGATGATTAGCAGTTCGTTGGCGATGGCTTTGGCAACAAATTCTGTAGCGGTTCCATAAGGGGCTTTTGGGAAGATGTAAAATGCCCCGCCTGGCTGAACAAATTCGTAGTAGCCGCGTAAGCCATCGACGATGCGATCTCGTTTGGATTCGTAGTCTTTGTAGAAACCGGTCATGTCGTAATCCAACGCGGCGAGCGACCCGTGTTGTAGTGGAGTCGGAGCGCAGACGAATGTGTACTGCTGGAGTTTGATCATCGTCTGAATGATTTCTTTAGGGCCGTGGACGTATCCTAAACGCCATCCGGTCATTGCATAGCTTTTCGAAAACCCGTCGATGACGATGGTATCGGGGTTGAATTCCGCTGGAGACCGCATGGGGGATCCGAAGTGAAAGGGGCTGTAGATTTCATCGGATAGCAACGCGATTCCTTTTTCTGCGCAAAGTTCAGCGATACCGCGAACTTCGTCGAGCGTTGCAGTCACGCCAGTGGGGTTCGATGGGCTATTGAACAAGACCATTTTTGTTTTTGGGGTGATCGCATTGCGAACTTTGTCGATATCGATTCGGAAATCTGGATAGGTATCGATCAATACCGGGACACCTCCGACGAGTTGGATCAAAGGTACATACATGACGAAGTAGGGGTCGAATACGATGACTTCGTCGCCTGGGTTGACCAAACTGAGCATGGCAAGAACAAGGCCGCCCGAGGTGCCGGAGGAGATGAACAGGTCGCGTTCTTGCCCTGGATATTTTTCTTGAACGTCGCTTTTGAGCCGTTCAATTAGTGGTGCGATACCTTGGGTTGGCGAGTACATGTTCTTGCCCGATTCGATCGCGGCGCAGGCTGCTGTACGAATTTCGGCGGGTACGTCGTAGTCGGGTTGTCCGATCGAAAGGTTGATCGGATTTTTCATCGTTGCGGCTAGGGCGAAAACTTTGCGTATACCGCTTGAATCGAAGGAGAGGGTTCGCTGAGCGATCCAAGATGCAGCGTTGTTTTTTGGGTTGGTCATAAGTTCTCTCAGGTGAATTTAAATTGTAACTTCGCTCACAGTTAAGCGTCTTGCGGAGAGACACGGCTCCCGCTTCGCAGATTCTTTTCTGTGATGATTCGATTGATGGCGTTGAGCATTGCGAGAATGGTAGCTTCTACTGAATCCGTAGAGGCCCCCATTCCGCGGTATGTTTCACCTTCATGTTCGACTTCGACGGTGACTTCGCCGATTGCGTCGCGACCGAGGGTGGCGCTACGAACTCGAAAGTCTTTGCAGACGCTGCGTATACCGGTGATTTTCTCTACGGCCCAGAAAGCCGCATCGATTGGTCCGTCCCCTTGTTCGATCCGTTCGGTGAATTGTTCGGAATCTTTTGCGAGGGTCAGTTGAACGACCGGATTGCGATCGGAGCCGCTGCAGACTTCATAGGAGACCAATTGCCAACCCATGGCAACACTACCGCTGATTTGCTGTTGGATTAATGCAACGATGTCACCATCGAAGATATTCTTTTTCTTGTCTGCAAGAACTTTAAATTGCTCGAACAAGACTTGTAGTTGTTCACCGGTCAGGTGGTATCCGAGATCCCGCGTGCGATCGGCGAGGGCAGCGCGGCCACTGTGTTTGCCTAGAACTAAGTCGGTCTTAGCAAACCCGACATCTTCAGGGCGCATGATCTCGTAGGTACTTCGTTCTTTGAGCATACCGTCTTGATGGATGCCCGCTTCGTGAGCGAAAGCGTTCCTGCCGACGATGGCTTTGTTTCGCTGAACATCGAGTCCTGTGATTTTGGAGAGCAAGCGGCTGGTTGGGACGAGTCTTTCGGTGCGGATCCCTGTTTGCAACGGGTACATATCACTGCGAGTTCGCATCGCCATGACGACTTCTTCCAGTGCGCAGTTCCCTGCTCGCTCTCCGATCCCGTTAATGGTGCATTCGATTTGTCCAGCACCGGCAGCCACGGCGGCGAGGGAGTTCGCCACCGCCAATCCCAAGTCGTTATGGCAGTGGCAGCTCAAGACAGCTCGGTCGATGTTAGGGACTCGATTGAGCAAGGCTTCGATGCGGGCTGCCATTTCGGTTGGGGTTGTGTAGCCGACTGTATCTGGGACGTTGATGGTTGTCGCCCCGGCTTCAATGGCTGCTTCGACCACGCGACAGAGGAAATCGATTTCGGTCCTGGCTGCGTCTTCAGCGGAAAATTCGACGTCATCGCAGTATGAAACAGCGCGTTGCACCCCATGAACCGCTCGCGCGATGATTTCCTCTTGGGTCATTCGCAGCTTGAATTCGCGGTGAATCGCACTGGTAGCCAAGAATACGTGGATCCTTGCCCGCTCGGCCTTCTGGAGGGCTTCCCAAGCTCGATCGATGTCTCCGTCATTGCAACGGGCGAGTCCGCAGATGATTGGTCCTCGAATATTCGATGCGATCTCCCGGACGGCTTCAAAGTCCCCCGGGCTGGCGATCGGAAATCCCGCTTCCATCACGTCGATCCCCAAATCCGCCAAAGCTTGAGCCATCTCTAGCTTTTCCCCAAGGTTCATGCTTGCACCGGGAGATTGCTCTCCGTCGCGCAATGTAGTGTCGAAAATCCGTATCGTCCGTGGTTTCGTGTCAGTCATGAATCTAGGTCTAAATGGGTGAGAATGCACGCAGGAACAACGCACCGAAGGTTTGCACGTTTTTCGACCTGTTGCCAAGAAATAAGGCAACCTGGTCTCTTCCCTAGACAAACCTTCTGCAACCACTGATCATGGTACCGAAAAAAATAATTCCTGAAACGGTCGAAAAACACCGAATCCACCCCAAAGCAAGAGAAGACGATTGGGAAATGGTACGACGATTGCTTTATTGGATTTGCTGAAAGGTGTGCTCGGTTGTTGGGCAAACCTTCACTTTCTACCCAGAAGTCGAAAGCGCGTGCGGAAGACGGGCGACTTAAGCCCTCGTCAGTCTTTCGCGCTTTCGATTCCACGCTCTGTAGACCCACGAAGCATCTTTGCGGCGGTCATCCGTACGCTGAGGTACCCCAACGGCCTGTTTGTGGTGTCCGCCTCACCACGCAGGCCGGGGTATTTCTCCAGTCGTGGAATCCGCCCGCTTTGCCGGAAGAATGTACTAGGGGATGAAAGCCAGTTCGTTGGTATTGAGCAGGACGAGGGCTAATTCGGCGCATGAGCGGCACTGAAGGTATTCGATGCACCAAGTGGTTTCCTGTTCGGTCGGGTTGCGCGATAGAATTTGACGGTATAGTTCACGAACCCTACTTGCTTCGCTTGCCGTGCTCGCTCGTTGATCTGCTATCGACTCTTGATCGGGCTCGTGCTTCGGTTTTGTTATCCGATCTGCGACTCCTTGTGCCGAGCGTGTGACCCATTCGCTATTCATGACGGCCAGGGCCTGCGGAGGAACAATCGAACCTTCGCGACGACCGCAGGAGACGGTGTTTTCGGGCAGATCGAAGGTCTCCATCCAGGGGATTCGTACGGTTCGCTTCTGCACGAAGTACAAACTTCTCACGGTCTGTTCACTTGATGGCGAAGGGTACCATCCTTTGGTCTTTGTTTCGTTATCGTCCAGCACCGCAGGATTCGCTTGCAATACTTCCGGTTCGACTTCGGGCCAGACGGGTGGCCCACCCAAGCGTTGATTGAGTTCTCCGGTGACTTGTAGCAAGACATCGCGCATTTGCTCGGCGCTGAGGCGTCGGATGTTTGCATTTGATCGTGCGAGGTGTTGATTGCGATAAGCCTCAGACATGACGATTTTGCGAACCATCCATTTGGTAGACCAACTGTGTTCGATGAGTTCGAGTGCGAGGTGATCGAGCAACGCCACCGAAACAGGTTTACTCCCAGTAATTCCGAAGTCGTTTGGAGTCGAGACGATTCCTACGCCGAAGAGTTGCTGCCAGATCCGATTGACGTAAACACGCGCAGTCCATGGGTTCGCTGGATCGGTCATCCAATTGGCAAGAGCGAGTCGTCGACCGGTGGTTTTCCCGTGCATTGGGGGGACTTGATCGGGTTCAGAGATTCCCAGTACTTCTGGAAAAGCCGGCTCGACGGCTTGCATTGGTGCCCGATGATCCCCTTGTTTGAGCACATGAATCGTATCGATCTGATCGATTCGATCGCTCATGACAAATCCTTTGATTTTCAAGCGGGCCGCGTCTTCGCCGTCGGTATTGTTGCTGCCACCCTCAGGGCGTGCGTCCTGTGAGACGATATCAATGCTAAGGTCATCCAAAAAGTTTGTTGCTGCGAAGAATGCTCTGAATCGATAATGGTCTTCTTGGGATAGCGGATCGGTTTTGTGGTCGTGGCAACGGCAGCAGGAGAGGGTAAGTCCGAGGAATGCAGCCCCAGTGGTCTCTGTCAGATCGGTCAAAACTTCTACGCGTGCGCGATCTTGTTCGTTGAAGAGTTTGGCAGCATTATCGTAAGGGCCCAATCGCAGGTAACCTGTCGCAAGTACTTGATCGAGTTCTTGGGTGGATTTTGGATATCCACGCGCGATTGCTTCTCCTGCGATCTCATCGCCAGCGAGTTGCCAGAGCAAGAAGGAATCGTAGGGTAGATCGTCGTTAAACGATCGGACGACAAAGTCACGGTAGCGCCAAGCTTCTTTGCGAAATTCGTCCCAGTCGAAGCCGTTGCTGTCGCTGTAGCGAACGACATCGAGCCACATTCTCGCCCAGTGTTCACCGAAGCGTGGGTCTTGTAAGAGTCGATCGACTTGTCGCTCGTAGGCTTGGGGTGAACGATCGTTTTCGAATTGCTCGATTTCTTCGTAAGATGCTCGCAGTCCGACGAGGTCGAGCGTCAGTCGTTGTAGGAATTCACCTTTTGAGATGGGGGCAGTTGACGCATTAAGCGAAGAGGGTAGCAAAAGATCGATAGGTTCGTCAGTTGGCGAGCGGGTCGGTTGTGCTGTGGCATCGCTGAACGCAAGTTTTACAGTAGCCGGGGAGATCGGTTGCAAACTCCAGAGTTCGAGGCGCTCTGGATCCCAAGTCTTGGGTGCCTTCTGAGTATCTGGCGGCGTGGTGCTCGAGTCGTCATTGCCAATTGCGTTTTGGGCAGCGAGTACAAGCAATGTGACTAGACTTACAATGGACGCGATGATTGCCATCGGGTGGACTTGATGTGGAATCAAGGGCAAGCGGAGGTTCACAGTAGTATCTCCGTCAACGCTTTGGCAGATCCTGCCACTCCGGTCAATCGTTCATCGCGTCCGCTGACTTCGAAGGAAAGACGTTCGTAATCGAGTCCCAGGCAGGACAAGATGGTGGCGTGCAGGTCTCGGAATTGGATTGGGCGTTCGATTGCCATTAGGCCGATCTCATCGGTAGCACCAAGCCGAATTCCTGCGCGAACACCTCCACCGGCCATCCAGATTGTGAAACCTGCCGCGTTGTGTTGGCGTCCAAGTTCACCTTGTTTCATTGGGGTTCGTCCGAACTCGCTAGCCCAGATGACAAGCGTACTTTCAAGAAGTCCGCGTTGCTTTAAGTCGTGCAGTAGTCCTGCGACTCCTTGATCGGTCCAGCGAGCGCGAGGGCGATGGTTCTCTTCGAGTTTGGCATGCGCATCCCAACCGTCTTTATCCGGCATGTCGTAGACTTGGACGAACCTTACACCGCTTTCAACAAGACGTCTGGCCATCAGGCATTTGCGAGAAAAACTCTGTGTTCGTGATTCCGGATCGTTTAGCCCGTAGAGTGAGTGAATGTGGGCAGGTTCTTGGTCCAAGTCACCGACTTTCATGGCGCTCGATTGCATGCGGTATGCAAGCTCATACGAAGCGATGCGGGCTTCGAGCGCACTGCCCTGCCCTGCCCTATGGGAGTCCGCTTCGTCGCGTGGGGAGTCCGTGTTGTAAAGGGATCTTTGACTGCGGTGCAGACCGTTGAGTTTGCTGAGCAAATCTAGGGACTGACGTTGTCCTTGGGCGAACTCGGTCGGAGGATGCAGATGAAAAAGAGGAGGAAGGGTCGAGCGAAATCTGGTGGGCTGAAAAGCGGGTGGCAGGAAGCCATTGGTGTAGTTTGCGGCTCCCCCGAGGGGCCCGGCATCGAAGAGTACGACGTAGCCCGGTAAATCTTCAGATTCCGATCCCAATCCGTAAGTGACCCATGACCCGAGACTGGCTTTTCCAGCTCGGATGTCCCCAGTATGCATCTGATAACTTGCCGGCGCATGATTGTTCGAGTCGGCTTGCATGGAGTGGACAAAGCACAGTTCATCGACCCATTCGGCGGTCTTTGGCATCAGTTCGCTGACCCACATTCCAGATTGCCCATATTGCCGAAAAGTGAACGGGCTTTTCATCACATGGTCGTCGCAACCATGGAATACGTTCGCATGCTTGGTGCCTTCGAGTGCTCTGCGGAAGGATTCGGGAACGGGCTTGCCATCGAGTTTCTCGAGTAGTGGCTTGTGATCAAATGTATCGATTTGCGAGGGGCCACCGACCATAAACAGAAAGATCACTGATTTGGCTTTGGCCTGGAAGTGGGGCGAGCGAGCTTTCATCGGCAAGAGTGGATCGATTCCTTCGTTAGGGCGAGCCATGGCGTCGCAAGCCAGGGCACCGAAGCCCGCGCCAAGGGATCGAAGGAAGTTGCGTCGCTGAAGAAATGGGATGTGAGAGGACAATTCCGGACTCATACTAAGGGGGCTTTAGAGTGACCTATCTGTTCAAGCTCCCCCGTATTTTACCCTAAAACACATAGTCTAAAGGGGTAATCACGAGCGGAAATCACACCGCTTGTAGGCTTCTAGCAAGGGTCGAGAGTTGGCGAAGGCTATCGCAATAGGCGGAGAATTGCATCCGTCTTCGCAGAGATTCGGTCAGAGATCGACCACCGACGACCAACATGGTACCGGTTGGTATTGCGGTAGCAAAGTCTTGAAATTGCCTCAAAAAGTTATCCTCATCGGCGATATACGAGACGCTGAGCCAATAGACTCTTGGCCGATATCGTTCGATCGCTGAGAGCATGCTAGAGAATGGAACGGCGGACCCGAGGCTGATGGTTCGCCAGCCCGCCTCGCGGAAGATAATCTCGATGAGTTGGTTTGCGACTTGATAATGGTCGCCTTCCGAAGTTCCACCCATTGCCAGAGGGGAGTCAGGGAGTGGTTCGCTGACAAGACGGCGTAGTTCGTGGATCAAGCGGATACAAATTTCGCATCCGCGACGTTCTTGATAGACGTCGGCTCGACCGCATTCCCATAGTTCCCCAATTGCATGGAAGGTTGTTGCCAGGAGTTCATCAGCAACACTGACCATGCCACCGTGCAACGTATACCAGGAGCTGATGACTTTGCGGCACTGTTCTTCGTCGCCGGCGAGGAGGGCTCGTTCGAACTGCTCGCGAAGCATCCGGTCGCTGACGAAAGAATCGTCGCCGTTTCGTTGTGCTGCTTGGAGTTCCAGTCCAGCCAGTGCGTCACGGTTTAACTGGCGGTGGTCCTGCAGGCCGATCGCATGTGGATCGATGATCCGACGGTTGGTCGATTCGAGGAACTCCATCAAATATTCCAATGGAATACGACGGTGACCACCATGTGTTCTGTCGGTTCGGATCACTCCACGGTCGCACCATCGCTTGACAGAGGATTCGCTCACCTGCAAAGCTTGCGCGACTTGTTTGGGGCTAAAGCTGCTTTCGAGACTCATCGGTAAAGCCTAACGATCGGTGCTCCAAGCTTCGGTGCTGTCATTATTCGGTACACGATTTTTCACACTAACCTTCGCTAACAAAGCTTCCGTCCGGTGCTCTATTCTCTTGGGGTGTCAATTCCCAAGATCCAATTTGTCACAACGATTCTATCCCTCTGAGCGCCGTCCAAGGACTGACTCACGGAAATAAGCTAACCGACAATTCGTTCATGACTACCCCTAATTCGTTCATTCGGAGACGTGATCTGCGCATTCGCCCACACGGCTGAACGAAAAAAACGTTCAAGAGTGAACGTTAAGGTCTTAGACATCGTACGGTTTCTTTACTGGGGCGGACACCCGAAACGCAGTTTTTAATCGATAAAACATTGTTTTTCTTTGGTTGAGCGGTAATTTCGGAAAATTCGTCCTTGACGTATTGCGACGCAGGTCGCAGAACGATATAACCGCAAGGAATGAACGATTTGAACGATTTCGATCGCGCCGAAACGCACTTTAGAGGTAGGTAGATTCGAATGGTCAGCTCGGTTAAGACACCCCGTTCAGTTACATCCCGTCCGTCAACAACTCGCGGCAAAAGTTCTTCTGCGAAGCCTTTAACTCAGGCAATTGAAGTTGAGGCGATCACTTCGACGGGTGAAGTTTGCGAGCCGACTCCGAGAGTTAAATCGGCTCGAGTTTCCAAGCCGCGTGCATCTAGCAAATCAAAGTCGACTTCGTCCGTGCATGCGACGTTCGCGTTTGCGAGTCTCGAAAAGTCCTTCGTACATTTTTGCCAATTGGTAACGGCCAAGCGGAGTGCGGATGAAATTCGGGTGGTTGCGAAGAGTTTGCTCAGCCAAGAAATCGACTTCATGGGACACGCGGATTTCACCGCAGAGTCCGCTGCCGAAGTGATCTTCCACGACGGACAACT
>JBEICB010000158.1:0-10814 GCA_040373655.1 Pirellula sp.
GTTTCGAAGTAGTTGGTGCGATCTACGTTCGTTGTGCCGTTGAAGTTTGCACCGTGGTCGCGGAGGGCTTTTGGTACCTCAGGGAAGGTGGGTGTGCCTTTGAATACCAGGTGCTCGAGAAGGTGAGCCATCCCGGCTTCGCCGTAACCTTCGTGGCGGGAGCCGACCATGACAGTCATGTTGACGCTGATGGTCGGTCGCGATGCATCGGGAAACAGGAGCAATCGTGCGCCGTTATCAAAACGGAATTCGCTGACACCTTCGACGGTAGTAACAAGTGTTGGAGGGGCAGCTGTGGCGGTCTCATGGAGTGCGATGCTGGTGCAAAGTGCCAAGCCTCCGATGGCAAGTCCGGAGACTGCAAGGTTAGGCGTTATGGGGGATAATCCCCCGAGAAGGCTTGCCATGAACAACGCGGAGACTTTATTACCTTTGCGCATTTGCGTAACCCTTTTTGAGCCGATTAAAAACCAAAATGTCGTAGTAGTATAGCTAGTTGTCTACGGGTGTGTTTATGTAGGGGTGTGTAGAGTTTCGGCGAACCACTGCGGGGTGGTTGCCCAAGCGTGGTAGGCTTCGGTCGGATTGAAATCGAAGCGTTGGTAGAGTTGGATGGCCGGCAAGTTTCGGCAGTCGACGCAAAGGGATGCGAGTTCGATATTCTGTTCGATCATCCATTGAAGAGCGAATCGCATGATTTCGAATCCGTAACCTTTGGAGCGGAATTTGGATGGAGACCTAGGTATGTGATTTCGGCTTGGCGGCGTGAAGGGACGGAGAGGATCAAGCATCCTGCGAGCGATTGCTGGATCGAGATTGCGAACCAAGCGTCGGTATTGGAAGGTTGATTGACGGCGTAGCCTTCGAGGGTTTGTTCGATCGAGCGAACACCTTCGATTTCTGGGACATCGAGGGATTCCCGGTAGGCGTCGCGAATCAGCGAGCACCACTGATGAAAGGGTAGTTTGCGGTAAGGTTCGAAGTAGAGGGTATCGTTCCTGTTGGATTGGGATTTGGTGTGGTGGAGTTTTTGAAGGGTTTGTGCAGGGTTTGTGTTTTCAAACCGTAGCAAGGTGGTGATAAAACGGAGTGAACTTTTGGTGTCGCCTGGAGGGGGACAATTAGGGAGGGTCTGAGGTGTCAGAGGAAGAGTGGGAAGGGGGACTGGGGTAAGGGCGTGATAGATCTCCGCTCCTCGCTGAAAGGCTTGGGCAATTAGAAGATTGTTCGCTGCATCGAGCAATTCGTTCGGCTTCATATCGGGTGGGAGAGCCGTCGAAGGATTAGGCGAAGTATTAGGCGATACGAATTCGGATCGGTTGGCGGGGTTGGATTTTGGGAGCGTGTGAAGGGCGTTAGCGGGTCGTAGCCCGCTGCGACCGTGGACGGCCATCGCCCCTCGGGCAAGGATCGCGAATCCCGCAGCGGCTTGGTCGCCCCCTAAGACTTCCGCGCGGAGGAGTGGTTCAGAAGCGGGGCTGGTTCGAATAACTCGTTCGATCCAGCGGGATTCGTTGTGGGCCACATCGAGTGATTCCCTCGCGTAAAACCATTCGAGCCAGGCTATTTCATCTTGGGATAATCCGGCGACAGGGGGTGATACGGGCATAGATCTCTGGACGAATTCCGTTAAGAATGTAACTTCACAGGGGTGTGTGCTTTCGAAGGCGGTCGGTTGCCATGCCAACGGTTTGAACTACCGGCGGTTTGAACTACCGACGGTTTTAACATGGTACCGCAAGGAATCCTATTGGGCAGATACTCTTAACCAAGTATTGGGCGACCTCTGGGGTGCGGACGGATAAGTGGGATTAGGTTCAAGGCTTTTACGACTCTAGAATTTGCGTTTCTGCGGGATTGTATGTCGATTCTCAATGTAGCTGCTTATCATTTCCATTCGTTGGACGAACTTCAGGATCGCCGTGGGGAGTTGCAGAAGATTTGTTTTGATTTGGGGCTCAAAGGGACGATCTTACTTAGTCGCGAAGGGGTGAATTTATTTATTGCGGGGGCGAGGGAGGGAGTCGAGAAGGTGTTGGGTGTGATACGCTCCTTCCCCGGGTTTTCTGGGATATTGGTAAAGGAAAGTGAAACGGAGTATCAACCTTTTAACCGGATGTTGGTGAAGATCAAAAAGGAGATTATTCCGGTTGGGTGTACGGGTATCGACCCGGATCCGGTAGCATCGCCGAAGTTAGCTCCGCGAGAGTTGAAGCAGTGGCTTGATGAAGGTCGACCTGTCGCTCTGCTCGATACTCGCAATGACTACGAAGTCGCATTGGGGACATTTCACGGCGCGATTGATTTGAATTTAAAGACCTTTCGCGAGTTCCCTTCGGCAGCTGCCGCGTTACCCGAAGAGGTTCGCAAGCAACCGGTGGTGATGTTTTGTACCGGTGGCATTCGGTGTGAGAAGATCGGACCTTACATGAAAGGTTTGGGCTTCGAGAACATTTATCAACTGGAAGGTGGCATTCTGAAGTACTTCGAAGAGTGCGCTCAGGAGCATTATCAGGGGGAGTGTTTTGTTTTTGATCAGCGGGTGGCGGTGGATCCTTCGTTGGCCCCTACGGACGTGTATGAGTGTTTTGCATGCAAGCATGTATTGACGGTGGAGGAGTGTAGTTCACCGAAGTATAAGGAGGGGGTCAGCTGTCCGCATTGCTATAAGGATCCGACGGAGAGTATGAAGGACCGCATAGCGTTGCGACAATCGAAGCTCACCGCGATTGCCAGTTCGCAACCGGGATGTGTAGCTTACGAGAATCGTCGATGGATCTCGGTACCGCAACAATGTGAGGGGATGCGATTGCTCGATGCATTGCAAACCATCTATCCTCCGTATACGACGGAGCAATGGCTTGATGCAATTCGCAACGGTGAGATCACTTCGCCGGCTTCGACCAAAACACAATGGCGAACCGAACGTGTAGATGCTCAGCAAGTGGTTTGTGCGGGAGAGCGATTTCTTCAAACGATCCCCAATTATTCGGAACCAGCGATTGATCCTGATATTCAATTGCTTCACGAGGACGATGCGATTGTGGTGGTACACAAAGGCGCACCGTTGCCTTTGCACCCTTCGGGTAGGTATCACAAGAACTCTTTAGAGTGGATGTTGCACGAAGCTTATTTTCCCGAGAAACTGCGGCCGGCGCATCGGATCGATGCGATGACGACGGGATTGGTGGTCTTTACGCGAAAGTTCAAGTTCGCTTCAGCGTTGCAGCCGCAATTCGCCAATGGTGAAGTGGAGAAGACATATTTGGCTTGGATCGCCGGGGTACCGAGTTGGGCATCGACTCGGTGCGAATTACCGATTGCGGAAGTATCGTTACCCAATGGTGGTCGGCAGATCGACCCGAACGGGCAGTCAGCGATCACGGAAATTCGGTGCGTGCGCAGTGAAGCAAATCGGACGTTGGTTGAGGTTGAGCCGAAGACGGGCCGGACCCATCAAATTCGATTGCATCTCGCGACGCTTGGACATCCGATTATCGGTGATCCGCTTTATGGGGACGAACGGAATCGCGACGGAAGCGAGCCGATGTTGTTGCACGCTTGGCGATTAAGTTTCACGCATCCTTTAAGTGCGCAGCGGGTAACGTTTCAAGCGGAACGAGAAGCGTTTCGCTGAGCGAGGGTAAGCGTGCGCGAGGCCTGACTAGCCGTGA
Organism: Pirellula sp.; assembly: GCA_040373655.1. GTDB lineage: Bacteria > Planctomycetota > Planctomycetia > Pirellulales > Pirellulaceae > JBKCUI01. Next base: position 3,675 of record JBEICB010000158.1, read on the forward strand.
TCGGGCATGGCCGAGACCTTATGTCAGGTTATTCGCGGTAGTTTGCAAGCCAATGCGCGTAGGGGGCTGGGAGGGTTGCCCAAGCTGCGGCAGCGTGGCGGTCATCGGTAGCGTTTCCGGTTAATTCCTTGGCGGCTCGGTAGGGCCAATGGGGTTCGGCCAGAAGGCGTCTGCCGAACGATGCGAAATCGATTTTGCCTTGACGGATCAATTCGTTGGTGCCGACAGCATCATCGAGGAGCCAGCTTGTGGTTCCTGGAAGTCCCGTTTCTTTGAGGACTCGCGAGGTGATATCCACGAGCATATTGGTCCCCCAGGGGACATTTGCGTTGGGGGTATTAAAGCCCATGGAGACATCGACCGAATCGAGTCCATTGGCTTTCATGTTTTTCAATAGATCGATCGATTCGCTTAGCATCTGTTCGTCGTTGCCGTCGAAATCGACCACACCGAGTCTTGCCGTAAGGGGGCGATTCTCTGGCCAGACGCTGCGAGCCGCATCGAGAGTTTCTAGCAGGTAGCGTCCTCGGTTCTGCGCGTCTCCACCATATTGATCGGTTCTCTTGTTCGAGTGGATTGACCAGAAGTTCTGCGCGAGGTAACCGTGGGCGAAGTGGAGTTGGAGCCATTCGAAGCCAAGATCCCGAGCGCGGGTCACAGCGCTTCGCATGTCCGCTTGGACACGATGGATATCCTCGACACTCATTTCGCGGGGAACTTTGTTGAGTTTCGCACCGAAGGGAATTGCAGAGGGAGCGATGGTGGGCCAAGCGTTTGGTTTGCCATCTTCGATGTGATCGTCACCTTCCCATGGTCGGTTGGCGGAAGCTTTCCGGCCTGCGTGGGCGAGTTGGATACCGGGGACGGCGCCCCATTTACGGATTTCGTGCACGATCCTTTCGAGTGCGGCGGCTTGGGTATCATTCCACAATCCAGCATCTCCCCAGCTGATGCGTCCTTCGGGAGAGACGGCGGTGGCTTCGACGATCACTAGTCCGGCACCACCGCGTGCGAGGGAGGAGTAGTGGACAAAGTGCCAATCGTTGGCAACTCCATCGACTGACATGTACTGGCACATGGGAGCGACGGCGATTCGGTTCCGAAGGGTTGTATCTTTCAGAACGAAGGGATCGAGCAAGGTAGGCATAGCTAGGCAGGGTTCCTGTTGGTGGATTAGTTATCGGAAGTTGGCGTGAGGAGTAAGAAGTCAAAGCCTACCATGAAACCAGGTACGGCTTCGGGGTTCTTCCCTACGATTTGGATTTCCAAAGTATGGGCACCTTGCGTGAGTTTCCTGGTTGGCAAATTGACCACACCGGTGGTAATCACATCGGGGTTGTTGAAGCAATCGATAGGTTCACCGAGCGGTTGTCCATCGATTGCGATCTGGACGATGGCGTAATCCCGAGCTTTGGAAAGAACGGTCGCGATGGTGTAGGTTCCTTCCGCAGGGACTTCGAATTCCAGCTCTAGAGTATCTTTGGGTTGTGCACCGGTCCACCAAAGGTGATCGTTGCCGCTCCATTTGTCTTTGGGGAACGCTCGCATGTCTTGGCGTTGAGTAGTGCCTCGCGACTTCGAGAGTACCTTCAAGCTTTCACCTTCGAGAGCATTCGGGACATTACCTTTGGAGTCGAAGTTTGGTTTTGGGCCCCGCAGAGGAACCTGCGATGGGCTTGCCAGGTAGGCGACGAGGTCTCGGATTTCTTCAGGTGGCATTGGATCGAGAAGTCCGTTTGGCATCAAGGATAGTTCGGAGAGTTTACGTTGATCGATTTCGTCTTTGGGGACAACCACTAAGTCGTTGATCGTCTTGAGCGTGACAGCGCTATCGGTTTCTTTGGTGATCAGACCAGAGAGGACGCGTCCGTCATCGAGTTGTAGGAGTGTCATTTGGTAGTCTTTGCCGACGACTGCGTTGGGGGCGACAAGATTTTCGAGGATGTAGTTCAAGTCAGCGCGATTCGAGCCGGTAAGATCCGGGCCAACTTTTTCGCCTGCGCCAAAAAGTTGGTGGCAAGCCAAGCAGTGTTTGTTGAAAAGCGTTCGACCGTGGCTTGTGTCGGCTTTTGCAAGGAATGCTTTGGTGAGCAAGCCTTTATACTTTTCGATCGCTGCTTTTTGCTCTTCGTTGGATGTGCCGACTTTGCCCCACGACTTGTTAATGCGTTCGAGGAGTGGTGCGTCACCTAGGTTGACCATTTGTCGAACATGGAAAGCGTGGACATCGGATCGAGCGATTTTGTCGGCTTCGATCGCATCGAGCAGTTTCTGTGCGAAGGGTGCGCGAGAGGCTAGGGCGGCGATGGCATCTTCGCGAGCAGGTTTGGTGAGTTTGCTGTAGATCCCAAGAAGTCTCTCAGGGGTTTGGTTATCGGCGACGGATGCAAGAGCACGGATGGCGGGAGATTGAAGCTCTTCGTTGTCGAGGACTTGATAGAGAGTTGGAGCAAGTTCTTTATCGCGACCTTTGACGAGAATATCCAAAGCGCGAAGGCGTTCTGCGGATGGTCGTTTGGGGTTGGCGAGGAGTTCTCTCAATTGTGGAAAGGCACGTTGGTCACCGAAGGCTACGGCCAGTCGAAGCGCTAGTTCTCGGACTTCTTCGGATTCCGATTTAGCGAACGTCTCATAAGCATCCTTCCACGACGAAGGTTGCGGAACATTAACGCGTCCTTCCATCGAGCGGCTTATTTGCTCGAGTGCGGAGCGTTGTTGTTCGGGGGTCCAAGTCCTTACCTGCGCCATGAGGGATTCGAGCCCTTTTTCGTCTGCGGCGCAACGACGGATGATATATTCCGTCAGCAATGGAATTTGGCTAGATTTTGCCAGTTCGATTGCGCGCGTTGGGTTCTGTGCGACTAGGGGTTCCAAGCCGTACCAAGTGACCAGTGGGATATTCCTGTCGTTTGCATCTTGTGGATGCATGGAAAGGGCTTGAGCGATTCCCCACACCGAATCGTTCTTCAGGCGGCTTAAAGCCGAAGCGAGGTAGAGTCGAACGACGGGATCGATCGATTTATTGTTCGCAAGAGCGATGAATTGCGAAAGAGTGGAATCGTCGATTTTTCCGGTTTCACAGAGCAGTTGGATCGCCCAGCTTTTGACGAAAACCGAAGGGTGATTAAGGAACGATTGGAGCTTGGGGGTGTCCCAAGCGTTGATGGCGTGCCCTAGCCAAAGAGCTCGCAGGACGCGTGTTTCGTCGTCGCTTTGGAGGAGTTTATCAAGTTCATCAGATACGCTTGCGAGATCTAGTTTGTTGTTCGCTGCGCGTTCTTGAAGAATGCGTCGAGATGTGCGAACGAACCAGTCGTTTTTGTGCCAAGCAAGTTTTGTCAGTTCTGAGTCGGAGAGTTTCGAAAGGTCGACGCTTGTGCGATTCGGCACCCCGTACGCGATGTTGTAGACGCGACCGTTGGTGCGGTCCCATATTTCAGGATTCATACGGTGGCAAGCGTTTCGGTCGTACCAATCGATCAGGTAGACAGATCCATCGGGTGCGGTACGAAGGTTGATACCTCGGAACCAGCGATCGTTGGCTAAGAGCAAGTCGTCGCCATGTTTGCCAATATAGCCGCTAGCATCGCGGACGAGGCGGTCCATGTTGACGCGATTGCCGTGAACATTGTTGAAGAAGATTTGGTTACGGTAGCGATCAGGCCAGTTGTCACCGAGGTAGATCATCGCACCGCAATGGGCGTGACCGCCACCTGCATCGGAGGTGTCGTCTTGGATACCTGGTTCATGGCCCCACCAAGCGTGGTCGCCGATGTTACCGGCGTAGTGAAGGTGATCGGCGATGGTTTTGATATCGTTGAAGACGAATCGGTTGAAGTGCTCACCGGCTTGTCGTTGGTAATGAGCACCTTGGATCACGTGGTAGAGGTGGGGGATGACGCAGGCAGTAATGAAAGCTTGTCCGTGGTCGTTGAAGTCCACTCCCCATGGGTTGCTGGTGCCCCAAGCGAAGACTTCGAAAGTGTGTTTTATGGGGTGGTATCGCCAGACAGCGGCGTTCATAGGAATGCGATCTGCGTCCGGTGTGCCGGGTTTGCCGACTTTGCTATGGGTGAACACGCCATGGCAACCGTATAGCCAGCCGTCAGGTCCCCAGTTGAATGCGTTCAAGGTTTCGTGGGTGTCTTGGTAGCCGAAACCATCGAGGAGGATTTCGGGTTGTGCATCGGGTGTATCGTCGCCGTTTGCATCGGGGATGAACATCAGGTAGGGGGCAGCACCGACCCAAACGCCGCCGAAGCCGACTTCGAGACCACTGACGAGGTTAAGTCCTTCGATAAACTGTTTGCGTGAATCGAAGACTCCGTCGTGATCGGTGTCTTCGAGAATGATGATCTTGTCGAGGCCTTGGCCTTCGGGGGCTCGCTTTGGGTATGTGTAAGCTTCGGCAACCCAGAGTCGACCCTTGTGGTCAAAGGCCATAGCGACTGGTTGATGGACTTGTGGTTCACCTGCTGCGAGTTGCACATGGAAGCCTTCGGGGACACTCATGTGAGCGGCCGCGTCGGTGCCGGAGAGGTCTTCTTTGAGTTCCTTGCGAGCTTTAGGTTGAGCGGCGTTCAAGCCGATACCGGAGAGTTGTTCTGTTTGATGTTTAAGCACATTGCAACCGAGCATACCACCGACGACGATGTCGGGAGACTCATTGCCGTCGATATCGGCGACGACGATTTGTCGTCCGATTCCGGAAGTGTCATCGGCGAGGTGCGGGACCCATTCGACGGCGTGATCGGCGTTGCGATTGAGTTCGAACCAATAGACTACTGGGCCGGCATCCCAATTGGAGCTTTGGCGGTGGTGAGACCAGTACGTTTTTCCGGTGATGATATCTTGAAGTCCATCGCCGTTGATATCAGCGAGTCGTACGGAGTGTAGTTCCGAGAAGTGCAGGCCGTAGGGGTTCTCCGAAGGTTTGCTTCCCATGATCAGGTGTTTCACGAATTCGCGTTGGCCGTTTGCATCCAAGCGTTGTTCCCACCAAGCCAGTCCGTAGCCGTGAGCATCGAGGCTGGTGATGACATCGTTGAGTCCGTCCCCGTTGACATCGTAGGCGAACATATCAGCGCCGCCTGGGCAGAAGGGGGTTGGGGAGAATTCCCAGAGTCCTTCTTGATTCGAGCCTGGGTTTTTGAACCAGCCTGCATTCATGAGGATATCTTGGCGATTGTCTCCATCGACATCCCCGACGCCGAGGGCGTGTCCGAATCGTTCGTGGGCGATTGCATCGGAGATGCGGGTAAAAGTCCAAGGATCAAAGCTGTTTTTTGTGGGGGTTGCGTATCCGAACATTCCGGCGCGGGTGCAGACGAGTTCGGGCTGGCCATCGCCGGTGATGTCCGTGAAAGCTGGAGATTCGTTCGAGACCCAGTCGAAGACTTGGTGTTTGGTCCAGTGGCCGTGGGAGTTGAGAGTTTTTCCTGGGTTCTCATAGACGTAAGCGGGGGTGCCGGGGAAGCCGACGGTGAGGACATCGTTGTGCCCGTCGGCGTTAAAGTCATGGACCCATGCGAAGAAGTGGTCCGCGTAGGCGTTCATGGGTTGAGGTTTGGCGGGGTAGATTTCGTGGGACTTTTTGAAGTCCGGTCCAGCGAACCAGTAGGGGCCGTAGACCACATCCATGTGGGAATCTCCGTTGAGATCACCTACGGCGGCACCTTCGCTGAAATACGTTGAGGTGAGCCCTTGTCGCTGGAAGGAGTGGACAGTGCCTTGTGGTTCTTCGGCTGGTGATGGGGAGCAGAATGCGAGAGTGGCGAGGAGAGCGAGCAAGCAGCGGTGTGGGAGGGGTGAGTTCATAGTGTGGTTGATTTGGGAGGGAATATGGAGCGAAGCGATGCGGGGTTTGCTTCGGGGGTTTTGCAACGAGTTTATTGCAGAAAGGGATTTTACACCAATTAGGGAACGATCCGAGGGGAAACCAAGATGGAAAATCGGTAAGTATTCGTCCGGATGATTCAGCCCAGGTGGTGGGGATTACTTGCAAGCCCGGATCGATTGGAGGAATCGTGGCCATGTTGAGTCGTCAGTGAGAAAGTAGCAGGCTCACTCCGCTATGCTGCAACCACAAATATAATGCGACCACAAACTCGCTCCTGTCGCCGAAGGTCAACGAACCAGGGTGTTAGGCAATCACGGAGCACACGGAGCACACGAAACACACGGAAGGAAGGCTTGAAGGTGCTTGGATATGTTTTCGTGTTGTCCGTATGTCCCGTGGTTGCAATTTAGGGTAGCAACTCAGGCCCAGGATCACTTGCAAACTGGTTTGGTTTTTTTCGTCAGTTTGCCGACACTTGGATCGCTGCTCGCATCGCCCCGGTTGCGGTACTTGGCTCAGTGAGATCTCTTAGCACGGCCAATTAGTGTTCCGACGGATCAATCGAAGCGACCATGCAATCGCTCTCCTTTACTATGGCCGAAGGTAATGGTAAGCCAAGTCAAAAGGGTCGTAATTGATTTTTCGCGCGCGTGTGGTTCGGTTTTGTGGTGTGCTAGTTTATGATGCTATCCTCTCGCGCTCGGGCCATGCCTGGAGCTTCGCTGGCATTAAAGCGTTCCATCACACCTTGAAAAATAGAGTTCCCGATGAAAACCACACGAATACCTATGTTCATCGCCGCTGCGTTTGCATGCGTGCTGGCTTTTACGACTGCACAAGCGCAGCAAGTGCCGTTGCCCAAAACCCCCGCCGATGTTCCCGGCCCAGCCGCTGGCACTTTGATGACTAAGGAATACGTTCAGATGGTCGGCCGCATGGCCTATGTCTGGGGCTATCCTATGGTCAATTCGCACAACCGCCGGGCCGGATTCGCCTATGTGACCAGCCAGAACGGCAACGTGGCCGGTCTCAACGGCGGCATGGTACCCATGGCGCCTATTGGCCAAACGAGTATGTTGACAGATTACGTCAAGCCGGAGCAAACCTTCGTCACCTGTCCCAACCAAGACGTTGTGTATGGCGCTGGGTATTTCGCGCTTGACGAAGAACCGGTGGTTTTTCAAGTGCCGGATTTTGGCAATCGCTTTTGGGTTTATGCGTTGTATGACGCGCGTACGGATGAAATTGCCGAAATCGGCAAGCCTTACAGCACCAAGCCCGGCTTCTACATGATGGTGGGA
>JBEICB010000104.1:0-17823 GCA_040373655.1 Pirellula sp.
AACCTATTCTGCTGTAACGGAGATGGACTGAATATTGTCGGAGGATCCGCATCATAAGCTTTTGTGGTTGCTATTTGGGTTCTCATCTCTTACCGCGACGATGTTTTTGACCTTGATCGCCTTCTTGATTTACAAGGGGGTTGGTATTTGGGGGAACATGAATCCGGTATTCTGGGCTTGGCCGATCGTGAACTTCGTGTTCTGGGTTGGTATCGGGCACGCAGGTACGTTGATTTCCGCAATTTTGTTCCTGTTTCGACAGAACTGGAGAACGAGCATCAACCGTGCAGCGGAAGCTATGACGATTTTTGCGGTTATCTGCGCTGCTATTTACCCAGGGATTCACGTCGGTCGGGCTTGGTTGGCTTTTTGGCTGTTGCCTTATCCAAGCTTAAACTTGTGGATGTGGCCACAGTTCCGCAGTCCACTGTTGTGGGACGTGTTCGCGGTTGGCACGTACGCTTCGACTTCGTTGGTGTTCTGGTATATGGGAATGATTCCCGATATTGCGACATATCGCGATAGAAGTAAGACTCCCTTCCGTCGGGCAGTGTACAGCTTGTTGTGTTTGGGATGGACAGGATCTTCCCGACACTGGATGGTCTATGAGAAGGCTTACACATTACTCGCGGCATTGGCTGCACCACTGGTTTTGTCGGTGCACACGGTTGTTAGCTTTGACTTCGCAGTTTCTCAGTTACCAGGATGGCATACCACGATATTCCCACCGTACTTCGTTGCCGGGGCTATTTTCTCGGGCTTCGCGATGGTGGTAACGCTTCTGGTACCGATGCGTAAGATTTACAAGTTGGAAAACTTGATCACGTTGCGGCACTTAGACAACATGAACAAGATTATTCTGGCGACCGGATCGCTGGTTGGATTGGCGTACGGTACCGAATTTTTCATGGCTTGGTATAGCCAGAACCAATACGAGAGTTTTACGTTTATCAACCGAGCCTTTGGTCCATATTGGTGGGCCTACTGGATCATGGTGACTTGTAACGTAATTTCGCCGCAGTTGTTTTGGTTCAAGTGGTTTCGGACCAACTTGGTGGCTATGTGGATTGTGTCGATCTTTGTGAACATCGGAATGTGGTTTGAACGGTTCGTGATCACGGTCACATCCCTGAGCCGAGATTTCTTGCCATCTTCTTGGGGGTATTTCCGCCCGACGATGTTCGACGGATTGATGTTCTTTGGCAGCTTTGGGGTGTTCATGACGTTGTTTCTGTTGTTCTGCAAGTTCTTGCCGACGATTGCTATATCGGAAGTCAAGGGAACGATTGCGGCAGCGGATCATGCGGATCATGCCCAGGCAGAGTTGTTGGGAGAAACGCATGGAGGACATGGTCATGGCGGCGGTCATGGGCATGGTCACTAGAAACCCTTAGAAAGTAAGTCACGGAGCGATCCGCGGCTAACTTCAAAGTGGCGGTTTTGGGAAATCGAATCATCAAAATACAAACGTAATCGAACATGAGTGAACATAAACCCACGAAAAACGTCGAGACACGGCCTCCGAAGGCTTGTGGATGGATGGCGGAATTCACCAACGAGCACGACTTGCTAGAGGCGGCGAAGAAGGTTCGGGATGCTGGTTACACGAAGACCGATGCGTTCACGCCGTTTCCTGTGCACGGCATTGACCATGCTTTAGGGATTAAGCCGACGATATTACCCTTCATCGTTCTCTGTGCCGGTTTGACCGGATTGTGCACCGCGTTGCTCATGCAATGGTGGATGAATGGTGTCGATTATCGATACATTATTTCCGGCAAACCATTTACCATAACTCCTGCATCGATTCCGGTATCGTTTGAGTTGACGATTCTGTTTTCGGCCTTTACGTCCGTGCTAGGGATGTTGGCCTTGAATGGGTTACCGAAGTTCAGCAATCCCGTGTTCACGAATCCGAAGTTCGATCGAGCAACGAACGACCGGTTTTTCTTATACGTAGATGCTGCGGACAAGTACTATAATCGAGACTCCGTACGCGAGTTGCTGGGATCAGTGCATCCAACGTCTTTGGATGAGGTGATAGAAGATTCATCACCGTCACACTTGCCACGACCGATTTGGTTAGGGGCATTGCTGTTGGTGCTGGCTGGATTGATTCCTGCGGCAATTGTTTTGAACATGCGAGCTAGTTTTAGTGACTTGCCTCGTTGGCACGTTTTCTTCGACATGGATTTCCAACCGAAGAAGAAGCCACAGCAAACGACAACGATTTTCGCGGACGGAAGAATCATGCGGCCGCAGGTTCCGGGAACAATTGCCAAGGGGCAGCTTGAGGAACAAGATCCGTTCTACTTGGGGCATGACCCGTTGAAGATGAGTTTGGCGGACTACCGCAGAGCGGTATTTGTTTCCGCGACGGATCAAGATCCATCGGGAGATGCGAAGCCGGCCGATCCAAAGCCGGCAGATCCAAAGCCGGCAGATCCAAAGCCGGCAGACGATGCGAAACCGGCGGAGCAGTCGCCAGCGCCCGTTGCGTCAGCCCCTGCAACGCCACCCGCAGCAGTACCTCCTGTGGGTGATGGTGGACAGGCACCCAAGTATGCTTGGTTAGAGAAGTTACCTATTGAGGTAACTGACGAGCACATGAATCTGGGCAAAGTCAAGTATGAGACTTATTGTGCTGCTTGCCACGGATACTCGGGGTTTGGAGATGGCTTGGTGGCGAAGCGGGCGTTGAGCTTGCTGCAAGATACTTGGACTCCCCCAACTTCGCTGCATGCGGATCGCGTGCAGAAGCAACCGGTTGGACAGATTTTTCATACCATTTCCAAGGGGCAAGGAAAGATGGCTTCGTATGCATCTTCGTTGAGTCCCAAGGAGAGATGGGCGGTAGTTTTGTACGTAAAAGCCTTGCAGAGATCGCGAAATGCGAACATCGACGACGTTCCGGTGGAGCAACGTAGCAGTTTGACAACTGCGGCAGCACCGAGTGGAGCAGAGAGCAAGTAGTTGTTTTGGTCAAACCAGACCAGAACGGCTGTTGGGGTAGGCAAGCGAAGTCAAACAATCAAATAGTTGGTTCAAACGAAAAGTAAAAGCCAGATATGAGCCTGAAGTACGACCCTGAATCGATCCAGTTGCCGGAAGGCTGGAGAAAGTTGACACCGATCTTGGTGGCATTGGGAGTTATCCTTGTGGCCGCGGGATTTGCGTTCAGTCTTTTCGCTGGTGGAGGCTCTGAAAACGCTTCCGAAGCGTCCATGAAGTTCTTCGCGCACTCCTATTTGGCGAACTTTATGTTTGTCATGTCGATTGCGTTGGGGGCTTTGTTCTTCATTCTGGTACAGTTCGTGGCGAGAGCGGGTTGGAGCACATCAATTCGGCGGATAGCTGAGCTACTGATGCAAACGATCCCATTTTTGGCGGTGGTTTTTGCTCCAGTCATTATCATGTTGTTTGCGAACATGGACTCGCTGTACGAGTGGAACCGACCTGACAAGATTCACAGTAGCGTGATCAAGGCGAAGATTGACGTGGGTTACTTGACCAAGGAATGGTTTACGGCTCGGGCGGTGCTTTATTTTGCTTTGTGGAGTGCCATCGGTTGGTGGTTCTACAAGAGAAGCCGCGAGCAAGACGAGTCGGGTGACGTTGGATTGTCGCTTGCGCGGCAGAAGTGGGCTGGTCCATGCATCATGATATTCGCGCTTTCGGTGAGTTTTGCAGCGTTTGACTGGGTCATGAGTATCGATGCTGACTGGTTCAGTACGATTTTCGGTGTTTATATCTTTGCTGCAGGTATGATGGCCTTTTTCGCGACCATGATCTTGATCAGTCTGTCGCTTCAGAAGGCCGGGAAAGTGCGTGAATTGATTACGGTCGAGCATTTCCATGACATGGGCAAGTTCATGTTCGGCTTCATCATGTTTTGGTCGTACATCGCGTTCTCGCAGTTGTTGCTATATTGGTATGGCAACATCCCTGAGGAAACCAATTGGTATATGGTGCGGTTGACTGACGGTTGGCAGTACCTTTCCTATGGGTTGATTCCTCTACACTTTGCGATTCCCTTTTTGGGTACCATCAGTCGCCATGTGCGTCGTCATCGTGCCGGTTTAGCGTTTTGGGCGGTTTGGGCTTTGGTGGTTCATTGGCTTGACATGACTTTTTTGGTGATGCCGAACGCAGGCCCCTTGAGTTTTGTTCCGATGCTCGGACACTTCCTTGGCGGATTTGGGATGTTGTTGGTATTTCTGGCTTTCTTCTTGGCCAAGGCCAGTGGAACGCCGTTGGTACCGATGCGAGATCCGCGTCTGCCGGAAGCCCTGACATACGCCAACCCGATTCTATAGCACCCATTCCTTGGGCGGACAAACTTCGCCCTTCGGCAAATCAAACACGAACAAGAACAATCGAAGGAAGCACTACTATGGCGCGTTACGACGATTTGAATACCAACATGATCGCCTATGCCTCAGTGTTAAGCATTGTGGTATTGGTTCTAGTTCTGCAAGGAACTCAGGCTCTTTGCTACAACATGGTCACTTGGACGGATCAAAGGGAGGATAAAACGGGAACGGAAGCGGACAAACCGTTAAAGATCAAGAGTGAACAATTGGAGTCGTTGGCCGGTTATAAGAAGGAGAGTGTCATTGACGAGACTGCTCCCCCACCAGAAAAGGGGCAGCCACCCAAGACTAAGGAAGTAATTCATATCCCGATTACCGAAGCCCAAAAGCTGATTCTCAAGGAGTTGGCCTCTGTTCCAGGGGCGTAGTAAGTAACTATGGCGTGTAACGTTAACGCTGAAATCCGAAAGATCACTTGGTCGTTAGCACTGCTAGCGGCGGGGTTGATTGCTTGCCCATCTTTGGGCGAGGAGTACGGAAGCATTAACAATTCGTTGCCTAAATCGATGGAAGGCGTCGGGATCGATCAGAATTTGGGAGTGAGTGTTCCTCTCGATTTACAGTTTACCAACGCGACAGTAGGGGTCGAAAAAGCTCTCGGAGAGGTGACTTCTTTGCGTGAGTTGCTGGCGTTTGAGAAACCGGTGTTACTCACCCTTAATTATGGCAATTGTCCCGGAATGTGCATTGCTCAGTTGAATGGTCTTGCTCAGGGTTTAAATGGATTAAGTTCATTGCAACTCGGCAAGGATTTTTTGATGGTATCGGTCAGTATCGATCCCTCAGAAACTGTTGACAAAGCCAGTGCGACACAGCAGAAGTATGCCAAAGATCTGTACGATCATCACGATTCGCGAGGTTGGCGGTTTTGGGTGGGGGACAAGGCGGCAATCAGTGAGTTGGCAAGGGTGGTGGGTTTCCGATACACCTACGATGCAAAGCACAACCAATACAATCACCCGTCGGCAGCGATTTTTATCGCACCGAATGGAGTTGTGACTCGGTATGTTTTTGAAATCGGTTTTGTGCCTAATACGTTGAAGATGGCGTTTATAGAGGCGGGCCAAGGTCAGATTGGTTCACCATTGGACATGATTGCGTTGTGGTGTTCGCACTACGATGCAAACGAGAATCGATATTCGGCAAATGCTCGGCGTTTGATGTCTATCGGCGCTGGGGTGTTCGTTACGCTTGGTTTGATCGTCTCCCTTCCGTTTTGGTTAGCCAGACGGAACGCTGCGGCGAGAATTGCCAACACTGGGGAAATTACCAAAGATTAACTTACTCGGTTTCAACTTAGAGACTCGAAAATGAACTTCGTTTTAGCAGACAAAGTAGCACCTTACGCATGGTTCCCGGAGTCGGCATCAAGCTTTGCTCCGCAGGTGGACTTTTTGTTCACGGTGATCATGTGGATTTGCGTACTGTTTTTTGTTCCCATCGTGGTGTTGATGGGATACTTCATGTGGGCTTTCCGTGAACGGCCTGGGTATCGTGGATCCCCGGAAGCGTTGCACAACACACCGCTGGAAATCACATGGACAGTGATCCCTACGGCAATCGTCGTGTGGGTTTTCTGGGAGGGTGCCATGGGATATTTGGATATGGTGCGGATTCCCAAGGGAACGATTGATGTGAACGTGACGGCCATGAAATGGAAGTGGGCGTTCAAGTACGAAAACGGAGGTGACAACGGATTTGAGAAGATCGGAAAGACCGAACTTCCGGTGTTGGTGTTACCGATCAATCGGGACATCAAGTTGATCATGCGGTCGGATGACGTCTTGCACAGTTTCTATATTCCGGCGTTCCGTGCGAAAAGGGACGTAGTGCCTGGCAGATACCACTACATGTGGTTCCGTCCGACAAAATTGGGGACCTTCGATATTTTTTGCACGGAATATTGCGGTGATAATCACAGTCAAATGATTGCCAAGGTCAAGGTAGTTCCGGAGGCGGAATATCAACAAGCGTTGGCAAAAGCTATAGAAGAACCCGAAGATCCGCTGGAGCGGGGCAAGCTGTTGTACAAACGACTTGGCTGCTCGACCTGTCACTATGCGGGTGAGGAAGGTGCCAATGGACCTGGCCCAAGCTATAATGGCTCGTGGGGTAAGCAAGTCTCTTTGGAGAACGGCCAGGAAGTTGCTTTTGATGAGAATTACATTCGGGAATCGATTCTTAACCCGGCGGCGAAGGCGCGTAAGGGGTACGGGTCGGCTTCTCCGATGAACAGTTATGCGGGTCGGATCAAGGACGAGCAAATCGACGCGTTGATCACCTTCATCAAGTCATTGGAATCGGCACCGCCGAAGGCCAAGTAACGAAACACACACGCTTCTCACATCTGCTTGTGCAGTTGCGGGAGAACCATAGAACAACCAAGCTTTATAGACTCGAACTTTATAGGTCAAAGCAATGAGTGTCGTTGATCGTCCAATCGTGTCCACCGAGACAGCCGGGGCGGACACCTATCCAGAACATCACTTTCTAAACCATACGAAGGGGTTCCTTAGTTGGGCCCTTACGCTCGATCACAAACGGATCGGGCTGATGTATTTGGTCGGTGTGATGGCGTCGTTTGCCTTGGGTGGTTTATTCGCGTTGATGATTAGAATCCACCTTTGGAATTTCCAAGACGGTTGGTTGGATAACAAGACTTACAACCAAGTGTTCACGCTACACGGCGCGATCATGGTTTTCTTGTTCATCATCCCTAGTATTCCGGCAGCGTTGGGCAATTTCTTTTTGCCTATCATGTTGGGCACAAAGGACGTGGCTTTTCCAAGGTTAAACCTCGGTAGTTTTTACTTATGGGTGATCGGTCTAATCCTTTTCTTAACCGCGTTGTCGGTAACAGGTTTGGATACGGGATGGACGTTCTACACGCCGTACAGTATCGAGACTCAGAAGGGTGGAGCAGTTTTAGCGGCAACCTTCGGGGTGTTTATTCTTGGTTTTAGTTCGATCTTCACCGGATTGAATTTCATCGTGACAATCAACACGATGCGTCCACCCGGGATGACTTGGTTCCGTATGCCGCTGTTCCTGTGGGCGACGTATGCAACTGCGATCATCCAAGTCCTAGCGACTCCTGTTTTGGGTATTACGGTTCTTCTGCTATCTGCCGAACGATTGCTTGGAATCGGAATTTTCGATCCGAAGCTCAATGGGGACCCGGTTACGTTCCAGCACTTCTTCTGGTTCTACTCTCACCCTGCTGTGTACATCATGATTCTCCCAGCGATGGGTGTGATCAGCGAATTGATGAGTGTTCACTGCCACAAGGGAATTTTCGGCTATCGAATGATCGCCTACAGCTCGATCGCGATTGCATTGTTCGGGTTTTTGGTCTGGGGGCACCACATGTTTACCTCCGGGATGGCCGACGTTACGACGGTAGTTTTTAGTGCGTTAACGTTTACGGTGTCGATTCCGTCTGCGATCAAAGTCTTCAACTGGCTCGGGACGATGTATCAAGGTACTGTGTCATTGAACACGCCAATGTTGTATGCGTTAGCGTTTATCTTCTTGTTCACGATCGGTGGTTTGACTGGATTGCCACTCGGTGCGTTGTCGACCGACATGCACTTCCACGATACCTATTTCGTCGTGGCTCACTTCCACTACGTGATGATGGGTGGAACGTTGGTTGCATTCTTGGGTGGTGTATTCCACTGGTGGCCAAAGATGACGGGACGGATGTTCAACGACAAGTTGGGCATGGTTTCTGCGATCATTGTCTTCATCGGATTCAACCTGACCTTCTTGCCGCAGTTTGTTTTGGGAACCCGTGGTATGCCTCGGCGTTACGCAACTTATCTCGAAGAGTTCCAAGACTTGCATCGCTTGTCAACCATCGGGTCGTTGATACTAGGCTTTGGATTGGTGACAGCATTGTTCGTGTTGGTAACATCGCTATTTAGTGGCAAGAAGGCTCCTCGTAATCCATGGGGTGGTGCGACGTTGGAGTGGATGTGTTCTTCTCCACCACCGCACGACAACTTTGCTTCTGCACCGACGGTTGGCGATCCCTACGACTTCAGCAAAATCGAGTATGATGGGCGCGTTGGCGGTTACGTTCGAAAGAGCTAGTGCCAGAGCGTTTAAGATAAGAGCAGCAATTTCCAATTAGATTACCCACGGCTAGAGAACATGACCGCGATTCAAGACACAGCACCTCATACAGATCCAGCTCACGATGATCATCATCACGATCATCCGAGTTGGTTAGCGCACCACTTCGATGATGCGGAACAGCAGTACGACTCGGGCAAGCTCGGGATGTGGTTGTTTTTGGTGACTGAAGTTTTGTTTTTCAGCGGTATGTTTTGCGCGTACGCTTTGTATCGGAATCGGAACCCTGAGGTGTTCGAGTTCTGCAGTTCGTTTTTGAATGAAAAGCTCGGGGCGATCAACACCGGGGTTCTGCTTTTCAGTTCTTTGACGATGGCTTGGGCTGTTCGCGCTTCTCAGTTACGTCAGCACAAGTTATTGGTAGGCATGTTGGCGGCAACACTGGCTTGTGCAGCGATCTTCTTGGGAGTCAAGGCGGTTGAGTATTCGCACAAGTGGGAGCTGGGCTTGCTTCCTGGCAAGTTCTATGTGGCTCAGTTGGGCGGTCATCACGGCGAACCGAAGGGGTATTTGCAGACCATCTGCGTCATTCCGATGGTCCTTACCGTCCTTTCCGCTTTGTATTACGTCTACGCTTGGGTGGTTGGCGGCAATTTCCACAAGCAAGTTGCTGGCCCATTGTTGGTTGCTGGTTTGTCTTTCTTCGGTGGTGTATTCCTCGGTCAAACGTTAGAAGCGGAGGAGTCCAGTCACGAAGGACATGCGGGGCATCAATTGGTCCAAGGACACGTTGATCATGAGTCGCACGATCATGCTGCTGCAGAACATGCGGAGCATCCTGCTGACGGCGCGGCTATCCCGGTCGCGACGATGTCCGCTGGTGAAGACGTGAAGGTCATGAAGGAAGAGCTGTCCACGCCGAATGCGGACGTAAATCAGAAGGGTATGGCGGGTTTGTTCTTCAGCATTTACTACTGCATGACCGGTGTACACGCGATCCACATTCTTGGCGGTATGGCAGTTATCACTTGGTTGATCGTGAAGGCTGCACGCGAAGAGTTCCACGAGCAGTATTTCGGACCTGTTGATAACGTCGGTTTGTATTGGCACTTGGTAGACTTCATCTGGATTTACTTGTTCCCACTGCTTTATTTGATCACGTAGTTGCTGGTAAGCCTGAAAGGGCTAACGATACGATGGTTGATTGGTGGTAGGCAATTAGATTTTATTACGACGAATACGGCGGCAGGATTATGGGACACGCAGCGAACGACGCAGGGCATACGAATTCGGAACACGGCCATGCAGGGCATCACGGGGATCATCACGGGTTCTCGCACCCGATGCCGATTTGGATGTTGCTTTCGGTGTTCTTCGCGCTTTTGGTGCTGACTGGGTTGACGGTTTTCCAAGCACAGTTCGACCTGGGAAATGCTGAGATTTGGTTGTCGTTGACGATTGCTACCGTAAAGGCGGGCTTGGTGATTTTGTTCTTCATGCACTTGTTGTGGGACAAGCCGCTCAATGCTATTGTCATCTTGAGCAGTTTGATCTTTGTAGCCTTGTTTTTAGGTTTTACTTTGATGGATGCTGAGGGGTATCGGGAGCGATTGATATACAAGTCGACGGTGAAGGCTTCTCAACCGGGTGCGGTGGGTACTGAGATTGACGAATAGTTTCCGAAGGGGCTGAGTTTCCTTAATAGGGGAAGCACCCCGGAAGGCTTCGCCATGACAGTAGATCGTCGAGAGATTCAATTCTTGGAGGGACGCCAGTCTCGCTTCAAAGAGTTTTACTTTACTTTGAAGGTGATGTGGGAGTTTGTGAAGGGTTTTAGGACGCTTCACTTCGTGGGTCCGTGCATCACGATTTTTGGCTCTGCTCGTCTAAAGGAAGACACGCCTGAGTACCAGCAGACGTGCGAGGTACCGGCGCGGATTGCGAAGCTGGGATTTACGATCATGACGGGCGGTGGTCCCGGGATCATGGAGGCGGCAAACCGCGGAGCGAAGTCGGTCGGCGGGCGTAGTGTGGGGGTGAATATTGAATTGCCATTTGAGCAGAATCCGAACCCTTATATGGATCGTTCGGTAGATATCCGTTACTTCTTCGTACGGAAAGTATTGTTGCTCAAGTACTCTTATGGTTTTGTGATCATGCCGGGTGGGTTCGGAACGCTCGACGAGTTTTTCGAGACGGTTACACTGATCCAAACGAAGAAGATTTCGCAGTTTCCGATCGTGGTGATGGATCGGGATTATCATCAAGAGTTGATGCGTTACGTTGACAAGATGATAGAGAGAGGGACGGTGTCACCGAGCGACAAGGATTTGTTTTTCTACACGGATTCGATCGATGAAGCGGTAAAGTATCTGCACGAGAACACGATTGATGAATTCCAATTAACGGTAGAGAAGAAGCGTTGGAAGCCGTTTGGCTGGTTGTTTGAGAGATAATCTATGAATTCATCAGGCATAGGCTTCGGTAGTGTTTTTCACCCGACAGATTTGTCCAAGGCGAGTGAGATTGCTTTCGCTCACGCGTTGAAGTTGGCTTTGGTTTCGAAGTCGAAACTCGACATATTTCATGTGGATCGAACCGATGAAGTTGATTGGGATCAGTTGCCCAGTGTTCGGGAGTGGTTAGAGCGATGGGGAGTCTTGGGACCTGGGAGTGAGCGGGAAGATGTAAGTGCTTTAGGGTTGCACGTTCACAAGGCGTTGGTTCCCGGTAGGGATCCGTTGTCCGCGAGCACCGAGTATCTTCAGACGCGTCGTGCAGATGTGATTGTTCTCGCGATCCATCGGCATGATGGAGCTTTGGCTTGGCTCAATCGCACGACGGGTGAACCAATTGCATCGAATGCTGCATGGATGAGTTTGTTGTTGCCTCATGGAGTGCAAGGATTTGTCTCTAGGGAGAGTGGAGAAGTAACGTTGAAGCGTATTTTGGTTCCCACGGGGCACAAACCAAAGGCTCAGCCAAGTTTGGATGCGGTGGAGGCCTTGGTGAAGGGGTTATCGGTACCGAAGGTGGAAGTGACATTGTTGTATGTGGGTGAGGATGGGGATCGTCCTACGGTTCGTGTGCCGCAGGTTGAGGGTCTAGAGGTGCGGGAAGTGACGAAAGAAGGGTCGGTACCACAGGCGATTCTGGATGCTTCGGTTGAATTTCAGTCCGATTTGATTGTAATGGCAACAGATGGACCGGATGGCTTTTTGGATGGATTGCGGGGGTCGAATACGCAGCGAGTGCTTCGGATGGCTACCTGTCCGGTTGCGGTGGTTCCCGAGAGACGACAATTGCGACTTTAAGAGGCTTCCCTTGATGGGAGGAACGACATGGATGATGCCGCGGTTTTGCGGAAAGCGTTGACGGTGGGTGATGAGTTACATTTACCCACTGCGTTGGGGCCAGATGATGAATTGGCGACGGATTGGAGGTTAGGAGGGTATCCCTATCGCAATTTGATGTTGCGCCAGACCTACGAGAAGCAGAAGTACCATTTGCAGGTGGAGTTGCTCAAGTTGCAGGCTTGGGTGAAGGGGGAGAATGCTGCGGATGGTATTGTTTCTCCTTTGGTCGACTCCCCCGCAAAGCGATCTTAGGGTTTGGTAAAAGGAATTGGTAAGCGAATGCCCATTCAAACACGAGCGTTGTTATGTTTATTACTGGTTTCCGCATGTTGGTTTATCCCGGAGTCTGCATGGTGTTTGCTGGGGAGTCGATTGCAAGGGCAGGATGTTCGAAGCGGCGAAGCGAGGTTTGTCGATGTCGGCGCAGCGTTAGGATTACAACTTGGTTCCTCTACGGCTTGTTGGGCTGACTTCAACAACGATGGTTGGAGTGACTTAGTAGCGGGTGGAGCGGTTTGGAGAAACGAAAAGGGGGAGCGATTCACCAAGCTAGCTGAAGGTTTTGGAGAGGTCGTAGCTAGCGACTACGACAACGATGGTTGGTGCGATCTGTTTTCGTATTCGCAATTGAAGCTGTATCGGAACGTTCAGGGGGCAGGATTTGAGGTGGTGGGGATGCCAGAGTTACCCAAGACAGTCAGCTTGGGGGCTTGTTGGGGAGATTGGGATGGAGATAGTCGGTTGGATTTGTTTGTAGGTGGTTATGAGGACTGGGATGCGGGGATCACCTACCCCAGTTTTGTACTGATGCAACGTGAAGGTGGAAACTTCGAATTGGGAATGACCGACGTTCGTTATCGAGCACGTGGAGTGAGCGCTTGCGACTATGATCGCGATGGGGACTTGGATATTTACGTATCGAATTATCGGCTGCAACCGAATGTGTTGTGGGAAAACCGAGGGCGAGGTGATTTTACGGATATAGCAGCTCAAGCGGGTGCTTTGGGCACATCGGATGGATTTACTGGAGGTCATTCGATTGGGGCTTGTTGGGGTGATTTTGATGCGGACGGGCACATCGATTTGTTTGTTGGGAATTTTGCGCACGTTGACGGACGGGGGGACCAGCCGAAGTCACGATTTTTGAGAAACACGGCGGAGGGGGCACCTGTCCGATTTGAGGATCGAGGGATATGCGGCGTGTTTTATCAAGAGTCATACGCGAGTCCTTCGGCGGGTGACGTCGACAACGATGGGGATCTCGATTTGTTTTTTACGACGGTTTATGAGTCTGCTTCGTTTGGTGTGAGGAACGAGCCGACCTTTTTCGAGCAACGCGGCATGTGGGAATTTATCAATAGCAATGTGTCTGCTGGGCTCGGTGGATTAGGAGCCACGTATCAAGCAGCTTGGGCTGACTACGATCGCGATGGAGATCTTGATTTAGTGACAGCGGGAAAGTTGTTTCGCAATGACGGCCAAGGGCTAGGTCATTGGTTGTCGGTGCAGCTTGTTGGGGACGGAGAGAAAGTCTCAAGAACGGCCGTTGGCGCTCAGGTACGGGTGCGTGTCGGCGACCGCGTGCTGGTCAGACAAGTGGAGGCTGGGACAGGCCAAGGGAATCAAAACGACTTGGTGCTCCATTTTGGGCTTGGTGGTAACTCGGGGGTGGTGGAGATCGAAATCGATTGGCCGGATGGAGTACGACAGCGCGCCGAGATGCTTGGAGTGGACCAATTCCATCGTATTGAGCGAAAGGTTGTGGAGTGAAATTACTGGGATGCAAACCCATGCTGAGAACTTGGGATTTGCCTTCAACTCTAGCGTTTTACACGAAGGTGCTCGGATGTCAGTGCGACGTGTTGGATGCTCACTGCAACTGGATCCCCCCAAAGGGTATCGGAAAGTTAAATCTTGGTTGTTGGGGATTGGGTGATATTGGGATCTAGGAGGTGGTCAATTTTTGCGGCAAGGATGAAATCGTTGTCGCTCAGACCGCCGATTGCATGAGTGGTCAGTTCGATTCGCAAGTGTCGGTAGCCAGTAAGGTGAAGATCAGGATGGTGAGCTTCGGCCTCTGCGAGGTCCCCAATTTGTACAGTAGCCTTCATCATGTCTGCAAAGTTTTTAAACTTGATGGAACGGGTCATACATTTTCCGTCTTCGGTGATATTCCAGAGGGGAGTGGCATTCCCCAAGGCTCTTGCTTGTTCGAGGCTACAAGCTGGGACACCACCTTCGCAAGGAAGGCATTTCTTTTGACGAAGTTCTTGTGGAGTTGTGCTCATAGGAATATCGAGGGGGATTGTTGAGGATCGCTGAGGATCCGTGATTGATTGTGGTAGTTGAATGAGTGAAAATAAACCCTAGAGTTTGATACGACAATTTCGATTTATACCACATTGATTACTGTGTGTATTTTTTAAAATTCATATTGCGTGGGTTTCTACGGGTCACCCAAACGATTTACTATTGATTTTGCATTAGGGAGTTGAGGCAGTTATGGTTGATTATTCCTCTCGTCGACGTTTTCTCAAGGATGTTTCGGTGGGTGCGGCTGGATTGGCTGTTGCGGGGAGTCTGGGAAACGCGTTCGCAGCCCCTGTTATTCATCGAAATGCAGAATTGCGTTTGGGAAGTGGAGACTATCAGTATCGAGTCAATCACCAGTTTCTGCAGTTGCCTTCGGAGTATACCTGGCAGACAACCCACAACGTTGCAGTGGATTCTATGAATCGCATTTATGTGATTCATGAGGGGCGCGAGGATTTGAAGGATCACCCATCGATTTTTGTATTTGACGATCAGGGGAAGTTCATCAAGGCCTTTGGTAGTCAGTATCAGGGGGGAGGTCACGGGATTGAAGTCCGTAAAGAAGGAGGTGAGGAGTTTCTTTATGTGGCAGCGTACCAGCAGGTCAAAGCGTTTGCGAAGTTGACGCTCGATGGTAAGGAGATTTGGACCAAGAAGGCGCCGAAGGAGTCGAAGGTGTACAACGAGGAAGAGTACACAGCGCCGAAGAAAGTCTGGGGGCGAGATCGTTTCATGCCGACCAATTTCGCTTTCTTGCCCAAGGGTGGGTTTCTGTTAGCGGACGGATACGGTGCGTTTCACATTCACCGTTATGACGACAATGGGAATTGGGTCAGTTCGTTTGGAGGGGCCGGCGAGGGTAAAGGGACTTTCAATACGCCGCATGGGCTTTGGATCGACGATCGAGATGCTGCGAATCCTAAAATTGTGGTGACCGATCGCGCCCACAACACGTTGCAGATCTTTGATTTATCTGGCAAATACATAGAGACCATCAACGGGTTTGGATTGCCAGCGAATATCGACTCGATGGGTGACTTGCTGTTGGTACCCGAGTTGGGTGCGCGGGTATCTCTTTTGGATCGTCAGTACAAGGTGCTCGCGCATTTAGGAAGCGATGTTGAGCGAGTTCAGCAGACCAAGGGTGTGCGTGAGGACGAGAAGTTGTGGCTTGATGGAAAGTTTGTCCATCCGCATGACGCTTGTTTCGATCGCAATGGAGATATCTTGGTCGCCGAATGGGTTCGGACAGGACGGGTAACGAAATTGGAACGGGTGCGATAGTACGTATACCGACGAGTCAACGCCTCGCATTGTTTTTGATATCAGGGATACGAGCTAATGGAAAAGAATGTGCGTGTTCCTGTACCTCAGTGGTCAAGTTCTTGGCTTGAGCAAAACCGATTCTACGTCGACATCGGACTGCATGTTCTTCTGTTAGCAGCGGCTTTGATGCCGTTTTGGGTCCTGTATCTCAAGCGGAAATCGCCGGTCGGATGGAGTGATTTCGGGTTGCTCTTAGGGCTTGGAGGCATGTTGCTCTACGGACTCGAACAGTTGAAATTCATACTGCCCGAGTACACCCTTGTCTTTGTTCGAGGGTATATGGCGTTGAGTTTTGCTGTCTTAGCAATCTCCACTGTGATGGTTGCTTTCAGAATAAAGAAACGCAGTAAGGGGGCTTACGCTTTTCGAGTACTCGGCACGCTTGGGCTCTTAGGCCTGTTGATTGGATTGTGTTTGCCCGCGGTTCCTTCAGCAAGGGAAGCAGCCAAGCGGATGTTTTGTGCGGGGTCGATGCGGCGATTAGCGATGTTGTTGATAGATTCAAAAAGTGAAGGATCGGATCTGCTTCGGGATGATGGGAATCGAGATCTCCTTGATTCGGGCGGGATGGAGGTAAGTTGGCGGGTGATGGTCTTACCAGGACTCGAGCATGGAGATCTGTATCGACGATACGATGCGAAACAGGCTTGGGATAGCGAACTGAATTGGGCGTTGGCCAAAGAGCAAGTGCCCGAGTTGATGTGTCCTAGTGAACCGAAGTTGGTGAGTCCAGAGGGTGGTCGTTTTACTTCGTATGCCATGTTGCGAAATTCGAATCGCGATCCGAATAATCCGAGGCTGGTCCCATCGAAATGGAGAACAGGAAACGATGCGAATAAGCTCTTATTAGTGGAGTCTTGTGGAGCGAATATTCTTTGGACGGAGCCTCGCGATGTGGATCTTGATACGGCGCAGTGGGTTGTTTCGTCAACACAACGAGGAGAGGGGGCTGTGCCATGGAAATCTAAGTCCATCGCAGCCTCTTATCATCGAAACGGTGCGCAAGCGGTTATGGGGGATGGCTCTGTTCGCTTCCTGTCTAGTTCGCTCGATCCCTTGGTGGTGGAGTACATGATTCGAGGCCAGTCTTTTGATTATTCCAAAGAAGACTAATCAGAATCAAGCATGGAAGGGAACCGAGGATCGCTAAGAACAGCGCAAGGGCCGCTTCACGGTTTTTCGTTCCGTAGTGCAACAGATCGAACATGCGCATAGCGATGGTCGTTACTCCGGGTGGCTGGACTAGCAGATAGCTTGAGAGTTCACCGAAGGCAACGGTGAATGCGATCGTCCAAGTTGCGAGTGAAGGCCAAAGCATCCAGCGAGTGGCGATCCAGAATTTCCATCGATAGGTAAGTAGGGATTCGATAGCCAGCAGTTCCTTGTATTTTCTCTGGTATTGGGCCCATGCCAACCAAAGGGATCCGAAAGCGATCGGGAGGGTGCGGAATTGAAGAGCGAGGATGGGAGGAAGCAGTGTTTGGTCGTAAAGCCAGCTCAAGGATTCGGGGAGACCACCGAGCATGAGCTTGCTAACCGCGAGGTTGATCAGAGGGCCAGGCAAGGCGATCATGCAACCAAGGGTTCCAAAGATACAAGGTAGGAGCGACGGACGTTTGCTGATACCAATAAGAACAATCGCAAGGAGTAGGCTTAACACAGCGGTCCAGCTGCAGAGTTGCAAGCTCCACTGAAATTCTTCATTGAAGTCGCGGATGTGCCATAAGGAATTTAATGTTTCTTCCATAGTCCATGCGCGAATTGGTTTGTTGTCATCGAGGGTCGTAGACCACCCGAGTCGCGAGAGAAGGTTGCACCAGGGGAGGATCGAAACGAGGGAGATGATCAGCCATGAAATCATGCTCCAAGTGCGATAACTTGATTTGCTCAACTGAAGTCCCCTGCCCTGTTCGATGGATCTCTGAGGTTTGGGCAGGAGTGCGAATCGGTAAGCGAGGATCGCTATGGCAAGTCCGCAAAATAGCGAGATGGCAACAGAAACAGCGATCGGAGCGCTGCGAAGCCGACCGAATTGGACTTGTTGGTAGATGCTCTCGCAGAGCGTGGGAACTTGGAACAAGTTCGTCACAACCATGTCCGCTTGAACGCTACAGCATGCCCAAAGAAACGACAGTGCAATCCAAGGCCGCATGTTAGGGAGTGCGTGGCGTGTGATTGCGGAAAGTGGGCCTTGTTCTAGAAGTGAGAGTTCAAAGGTGGAAGTTCGAGCGCGATGAGAACCGATCGCGAGGATCCAAAAACACGATGGTAGGATCCCGCAAGTATGAATCCAAATGACACTTGCGATCCCAAGCCAGGGATTGCGCGCTGCGGTGACTTGGCTCAGTCGGAGCCAACCGTAGTCCCCGAATCCGGCG
>JBEICB010000338.1:0-4025 GCA_040373655.1 Pirellula sp.
CAAACGCTGCCGTACCTACGGTGGTATCCTCTGGGGCCGCGGGATCGGTAGCTATCGAGATCTACCCGACTACGCACTCGATAATCACTCGCAAGGCAAAGCCCTCGAATCCCTCGCTTGGTACTCCGGACTGACCCACCAATGGAACGACCGCTGGTCGACTAACCTTACCTACAGCGAAGGACTCGTTACCAACCTCCCAGGCCAATCCCCCACCAGCATCGCTCGCCTGAATTACTTCGCCGCAAACCTCATCTGGCAACCCACCAAATACACCTTCGCAGGTACCGAATACCTCTGGGGAAATCGTGAGAACTACAACCAAAACGCAGCCGATGCTCACCGTATCATGGTAAGCTTCGGTTTCCTGCTCCCGTAATTTCCCTCACCCTCTCTAAATCCTCAATCACTCCGATGATCGCTATCACCCTACCCCTGCCCTCCCCCCTCCACCTGCTCTGCCTTGCCCTATGCCTAGCCTGCTTCGGTACTAACGCGGCAACCCAAGCTCAAAATCAAACGCAAAGCGTTCAACCCGAATCGAAACGAATCCTCTTCCTCGGTGATAGCATCACCCACGCCGGCGGATACATCGCGAGCCTAGAAGCCGCAGTGAAAATCCAATACCCCGATCAACACCCAGAATTCCTCAACCTCGGTCTCCCAAGCGAAACCGTCAGCGGCCTCTCCGAACCGGGCCACGCCGGCGGTGCCTTCCCCAGACCTGACCTGCACGAAAGACTCTCTCGTGTCCTCGACCAAGTCCACCCGGACTTAGTGGTCGCTTGCTACGGGATGAACTGCGGAATGTACTACCCCCTGAGCGAAGAGAGATTCGCTAAATTCCGTTCAGGTATCGAACGCCTTCACGATGCGGTTGTAAAAAGCGGTTCGAATATCATTCACCTCACTCCCGCTTACTTCGATGCTCTGCCCATCCGCGACCGACTCCTTCCCGCAGGTCTACCCGAATACAAACAACCCTACGAAAAATACGATGATGTCCTCGAAGCCTATTCACAATGGCTACTGAAACAACGCGAGCAAGGATGGATCGTTCTCGATGTCCACGGCGCGATGAAGTCCGAAGTCGAACGCCAACGCAAAGAAAACCCCTCCTTCACCTTCGCCGGTGATGGTGTCCACCCAAACGCGGCCGGCCAAGCCATCATCGCAGGACCACTTGCCAATTACTGGAGCCTACAACTCGATCCCAACGCCCTACCAACTCTTCGTGACGGAACCCCACATCCGAAAGCCAAAGAGATCTTTCAAAAAGTCTCCGAGAAGCAAAACATCCTGAAACTCAGCTGGCTCTCAACCACCAAACACGTTCGCCCAGGAATCCCCTCAGGTGTGACCCTAGATCAAGCGAACGAGCAAACCAAACAGATCGACCAAGATATCCAACAGCTACTGAAGTAATGCCCCTACCGCACGCTTGCCGGGACTTTGAATCGGATCATCATCCAACCAACCCAACCTGCGGTAAAAGACAAAAACAGCCCCAGCAATACCCAAAACGGAACCATCGCTAACCTGCCTTCCGACAAATTCGCAAGGTAGGTCAAGTGATTCATCCCAAAGAAGAATGCCGACAAAGCGATCGCAAAGACACCCAGCATTCCAGCCAATGTCGACAAGCTCGCTTGCTTGCGATCAGGATGAAACCAAAACGGTTTGTTGGGAATATTGATCATCGACTCGGGAATCCAGTAGAGCAAGTAACCGATTCCCAAAAACAGCAGAGGCATCAGGATCTGAAAAGCCCCCATCACCACACAAGCTGCCGTGCGAGACATCCATCCGTCCGCAATTCCTTCGGGGCCGAAATGAGTAGCCACCCGTTCCGGTAGATTCTGCCAATAGTAAAAATTCTGCAGAACTGCTAAAGCCGCGAGGGGTACAAGTGCTATCAACGCATGAATAAGCCGCATTGGGTGCACCTCAAGACAACCTTGGTAGTACTTAGGCAACGCGACGAATCAACACACCGCAAGCTTGGCCTTGGCTGGAGTAAGCCAAGTGAGCGAAAGCTTCTCCCGGTGATTCATTGCCAGTGGCAACACGGATTGGACATCGTGGATCGACGTTGTTGGTATTGAGAACCGGGAACAGCGATTGATGTTCGAGAGCAAGGCAACTTGCGATGATCTCCACCGCACCCGAGCCTGCCCCTAGATTGCCAAAGTAGCTCTTTGCGGCGGTGACAGGAACATCGAGCGAGCCCAAAGCATCTCGGATACCGGAGGCTTCGCTCGCATCTCCTTGCACATCGCTCTTTCCACAACCATGGATATGCCAAGGAGTGGACATGAGATCGAGTCCAGCGCGCTGTGCATGGTCGAGCAATCCCCGCAAGACATTGGACGTAGCCAAGCGAATAGAATCGCGATTGGGGTCACGTTGTTGGAAGTTACCGACGGCGGAGCTGGAGCCACCGATCACTTCCCCCCAGATCTTTGCACCTCGAGCAACGGCACGCTCCATCGACTCGAGGACCAAAGCGCCGGCTCCTTCGCCGATCAAATTTCCATCGCGAGTGACATCATAAGGTCGAGCCATGCGAGTGGGGTCATCTTGTTCGCTTGCCATCGGCTCGGTAGACATAAAGTTCAGGGCGCGCAAGGGTTCCATGCGCGAGCCCGTCGCACCGGCGATCATCACGTCTGCTGCACCGCGACGGATGGCCGAGAGAGCTTCGACGATCGAAGCACCACTGCTGGCTTCGCGGATCGTTACCGAGTTGCTAGGGCCGCGCAAATCATTGTAGATCGCGACGTGGCTAGCGGGCATATTAGGCAGATACTTCAGCAACCACAGCGGATTGACTTGGGGTCGTCCGACGGTCGGCCACTGGGGCATTTGGAACGACTGTTCGGGGGAGAGGCAAGCTGAGATACCGTCAGCGAATTCTTCGGGCCGGGTGATGATATAATCGCTACCGTAGACGATTCCAAAGCGATCGGGGGTGCGGAGGGCGGGGTCAGCCAAGCCCGCGTGATGCAAAGCGAGTTGGCAGGCAGCGACCCCCATCTCGATTTCGCGGCACATAACTTTTTGATTCTTTTTGATCGACCGTTGCAAGTTCTTTTCGAGCGGTCCGAAATCGCCGATATCCCCGGTAAAGCACGAAGCCTGACCGCCATATTTCACAGGGATCACATCCAGGGGGAGGGTATCGAGCAGACCGATCCCCGAGCGGCGTTGCGACAGGTTATTCCAAAAAGAATCCAGGTCGCGACCCAAAGGGGAGACGACCCCAAGTCCAGTGATAACAACACGGTGTTGGACATTCGACATAGGACAAAAACAACTCGGGGAAGCTAGGGTGCGGGGAGTCGGAGATGGAAGGACCATCGGACCGGAGGCGGGTCACAGTCCAATCAAGCCATCAAATCGACGGAAAACGCTTAAATTACCAAGCTACAGACGCTGGAAAGCATACACAGGACGTAACGATTGGGCAACCAATGCAGGCGGAAACCAAATGCTTGGACTTGACAATTCCAACGTACGATCGACAATCCATGCAAAGATTGCCGGGCGGTTAGCTCAGTTGGTTAGAGCGCAACGTTGACATCGTTGAGGTCGTTGGTTCGAGTCCAATATCGCCCACTTTTAGAGAATAGCCAGCATCGGCCAAAAGCCGACAAAACGAGACAAACCCAAGGGATTCCTTGGGTTTTTTCGTATCATCACTTTGCGAGTACAAAATCGCTTGGCACCCTTCCTCCTGCGTGCGAGCAAGACAGTCGGACGTAGGGTGTGGTGAAGCGGTCGGCCATCGAATTCTCAAACCACCGCCAAACCCCAACCACCAAAACTTCATAAGCCCGTTCAATCAACGACCGCGAAACCCACCAGGCCACGAGCAATCCACCCACCCGGAGCTCGCGATTTCCGGCTCAAAGTCTTTCGGTCTCCTTTGCGTCTTGGCTCCTTCGCGTGACACTTCTAAACGCTGACAAACTAGCGGCGGGACTTATGGCTTCCAACAACAAGCAGAAGGATCGCAGGAGCGA
>JBEICB010000086.1:0-20564 GCA_040373655.1 Pirellula sp.
AAACTCTAATAGAAACTCTTTACCTACACGAATATCTTACGATATTGAATGCAAACACAAATCATGATGCGATGACAAGCACTAACAGATACCATTGCGGTAATGTCTCACGCAAAGAAGCCAAGACGCAAAGAAGACCGCAGCCCCTAAGGCCTGGAAGGCCGGCACAACCTCTGCCGGGGTCGTAGGCCCCGGTGACCTGATAAAAGAAGGTGCTAAGGCCCGGAGGGCCGAAACAACAAAAAATGGAATGCCAACTCAAATCATGATGCGATTACAAGCCCGAACAATGCGGCAAAACATCAATGAACCGGTTACCACAATCTTGGGTCCAACCCTTTCAGGGTGGGGCGGATGTTCTGTTATAGCTGTCCCAGGGTGTCGCTTCGCTTTGCCCTGGGCTATCACCTTCGGCCCCCTTGGGGCAAATTGGATTACCCAAAGAGGCAAAGACGCAACGAGGGCAGGGCAGAAGGAATTCTAGAGCTTCTGCTCTTTGGGTTTTGCTTGTCTTTTCCTTTGCGATCTTCCCGTCTTGAGCGGAGCGGGCGTGAGAATTCGACGGGTTCCGAAAAAAAACGGATCGCAAATGCGATCCGTTTTTTCGTTCGATACTCCCTGACACAACTTTATCAAAACGCGTCAGTCAATTCTTGCATTGCTCGATCGACACCCATCGCACGAGCAATATCATCGACCGGTGCCGCAAATCGACCTACCGATGTATCGCTCCCCTCTCCCGAAGCTCCACCGGTACTGGTCACTGGCTTAAAGTCCAATTCACTCGGAGCGGCTTGGATACGAAACATGTGATTCGCCCCTTCTTTCGCTCGCAACACTACTTTCGGATCGGTCACAGCTAATGTGGTCGATACACGAGTGTTCGAAGGATTCACCGCCTGAATAGTCAGCTGCGTCGCTGCTTGATTCAAGGAGACTTCGATGTTTGAATAACTTCGCCAATCCTTCACCCCGTCATACCAGAGCGCCTGCTGATTTGGCTGAACCGCAAGGGTCAAACCTTTTCGAAGTGCAGACGTGGTAAAGTCGCGAATGTCCATGAAGTTTGGATCACGCGTTCCGACCGGTAAGACAGTAGAAAGCGTATCCGAACCTGATGCACCAGACAGCACCTCAACGCTTCGGGTACCCGTCGTGAAAAAGGGCAAGTCTGGAACGCTGAACTGATACGTCCCAGGCCCCACATCTGCGACCTTTACGACAGAGCCTTGGTATTCCGGAGAATGAGGTACCGGTGTACCTGCGACTCCAACACCATCGAGTTGCAGTACCTGTACCTGAACTCCTTGGACATTCGTCTCAGTAGTGACCCCAACAGCCCTCGGCGTGTAGTTGACGACATTCAAGGTCACATTTGCAGTTGCGGTCAATCCATTTCCATCGCTAATCGTGTACGTGAAGGCAACTTCACCCGTAAACGAATTCGAAGGAGCCGTGTAGAGCAAGGACTTTCCGTCACTCGCAATTGCCACAGACCCCTTACCCGATTCCGGTTGCGTGATTGCGGTAATCAACAGCGTTTCTCCGGTATCGACGCTCGAATCGTTTGCCAACACATTCAGCGATTGGTTCGCCGCCGAAGTAATCGTAAAAGTATCCGCAACTGCGACCGGTGCGTCATTCACGGAAGTAACCGTCATCGTCATGGTGCCGTTAGCTGTCCCACCATTGCTGCTGCGAACAGTATATGTGACCAAATCGACCCCAACAAAATTCGCTTTCGGCGTGTACAAGATTTTGGTCTTAGTCGCATTGAGCGCTACTGTGCCTTGCTGTGCGGCAACAGCCGAGATGCTCAAAGTATCTCCGCTTACTGCCGGAGTGTCGTTCGCCAACACGTCGTATTCGACTTGTGCACTATCCTCAGCAATTGTAAACGACTCGCCGACCACGGTCGGTGGAGGCACCGCGACCTGAACATTGACCGTTACGTTCGCAGTCGAAGTCCCACCGCGACCGTCGCTGATCGTATAAGAAAAGGTCTCCGCTCCAACAAACCCAATCTTTGGCGTATACAAAACACCATTACCACCCGTGGAAATCTTCACCGTTCCACCTTGACTGGTAGCACCCACAGCAGAAACCGTCAACGACTCACCAGCATCAGGTCCAAGTGTATCGTTGCTCAATACATTCAAAAATACATCGACTTGGTTGGCCCGCACTTCGTTAAACACATCGTTCACCGCGACAGGATTATCATTTACCGATTGCACATTCATGGTCACGGTAGCCGTCGCAGTCGCCCCAGTCTGGTCAGCAACGACGTATGTAAACTTCTCTGTTCCGGTGAAATTTACGGCAGGTGTGTATACCAGTCGTTTCGCGCCACTCTCAATCGATACCGTTCCACCCTTGTCCGGCGTCGAGACCGATTGAATGGTCAAGACTGTCTGTGCTCCCCCGGTAATCGTATCGTTCGCCAACACATCGATCACGTTGTTCGTTGTGTCTTCGTTGACGCTAAAGGTGTCATCTGCAACGGAAAAACTGGAGGTAATCGATAAAGACTTTGAATCGAACAACACCCGATTCCCGGGTACTCCACCAGGATTTGCCGTGTCTTTAAAGAGCGCGAAAACTTTCGTATCTTCGTCTGCTTCATCCATTGTGAATTTGACCGATCCACCCGCCTTCGCGCGCATCAGAACCGAGATGAAATTCTGTGGATCCCGACCGGGACCGGTTGTCAACGACGAAAATGCCCCTAGCTCGTCAATCAGTCCAGGTGTCGCCGTCGATCCTGTTCTTCCATTCCCAAACAAAGGATCGTAGGTAATCGGATTCGTCCCAACCAACTCCACCTTGGAAGGATCGTAGAATAAATCGAGATAAGCGGTGTAGACACCTTCCCCTGATCCGTCACCGGTGATTCGCAAATCCTGAACATTAAGCTTCAAAAGGAACTCTTGGTTGACCGCCACCGTCGTCAACGGTTGCCCGGAAAGGGACTCCAAGGACATATCCACAGCGATCTTTGCCGTGTCTGAGACCTGAATTGCCAATGTTTGACTGGTGATATTTCCAGCAAGATCCTGAAGCTGCAGGATTGCCGTTTGAGGTCCAAGTTGATTGGCTGCAGGGGTCCAAGTGATCACACCGGTCGTCGGATTAATCGACATCTGCGCAGGCGCGTTATCGAGGATATAGCGAAGTCCGCTACCCTCTTCCGGATGGTCCAAATCGAAACTCATCAATGTGCCAACATTCGCGCGATTCGGTAGCCCGCTGTTTGGAATTGCTGATGGCGGACTGACATCGTACTGGATCGACAGTGCGGGCGAAGCCGCAGACGTCGTACCACTGAGCGTTTGTACCGCCACCACCGAGTAAGTACCTGTACCCAAACTACTGAACGCAGTACTGGAGATCGTTGTCGATGTCCCTGTCGCAACCGCCGAACCAATCACCTGACTTCCTACCCTCAACTGCACCGTTGCACCTGCAAGCGTGCCTTCGACCACAAACTGCAAACTGCTCGCGTTAGTGACGTTGTCTGTGTTGCTCACCCCCGTATCCGTCGCGGCAACAAGATCCACCGATGTCGGAGCCGCAACCACAACTGGTACGTTAAAGGTCAGCACCTGCGCATCATCAGAACTTCCCGCTGCTGACTGTGTCGAAGGCCGAACACTGACCCGAACTTGGAAACTTCCACTGAAGTTTTGCGGAGCGGTGACGCTTAATTGGCCGCTCTGGCTGTCGACGTTGAATTGGTACGGTACCGATCCTTGACGTACCGCATCGTACCTTACGGCATCACCTTCTTTATCCTGACTGCTCAATTGGACCGTGACCGTTTGCCCCGCTGCGATCGGTGGAACCGTAATATCATTCAGGAACGGAGCACCATTCGAATTATCAGCCGCCGCACTAGCAGTAAATGTCCGTGAGAAAGTCTGACCTGTACTATTTGTGACTGTTACGGTAATCGTAGAAGTCCCAGTCGTACCCAACGCCTTCAAACGAACCAAACCATTTTCTGTGTCGTTGAACGTCTCCACGGATTTGATCACAACTTCGTTGACTGGACGTGAAACTTCGCCAGACGACTGCGACGTGACTTTGGTTCTGGAAATCCCTTCTCGTACAGACTCGCCTTCAATCAGTTGCCCAAACACAGAGTGCTTGAAGTCCAAGTGCCGTGTCGCAACTTCGGTAATGAAGAATTGCGAATCGTTCGTATCAGGTCCTGCCTTGGCGTACGAGAGAACCCCCATCCGATTGTGCTGCAGGTTCAAGTTATATTGATCGTCAAAGTCGCCGATCTGTGATCCACCTGAACCGGTTCCTGTCGGATCACCACTTTGAACCATAAACCCGTCCACCACGCGGTGGAAAATGACCTTGTTCGTTCCAGCCTGGTTGTAAAAACCGGACTCCGACAACTGGGTAAACTGTCCCACCGGTCGCGGTGCTTCGTCAGCGAATAATCGAAAGACCATCTCGCCATAGCCGTTTACAACCATCTTGACCGACTTGGGGTTCGAAACCATCTCCGCAGCGATCACACTCGGGTTGCTGCTGGTTACCGTCACCGTCAACGGCCCACCATTTGGATCATACGCGTCAATCGGTACATGCAAAGGAGAACCCGCACGCACCGTCTGATTCGGAACCTCTATAAACGTCGGAGTCACGCCGGTTGGTATCGCCACCCCGGAAAGAGTTGCAAGTTGCTCAAGCGTCTGAATGCCGGTCACGGTTTGACCATTCGCAAATTTCCAAGTTGGGTACGTCGTAATATTCTCGGCGACTCCCGTAGCGTTCAACGTTCGATCTGGGTTGGTTACCTCGATAAAAGGAAGATAGCTTTTACCTTCTTGGAATAGGTTCTTCTGATCGGTACAGAATGCACACCAGTCCGCTCCATAGAACTTCGCACCCGACGCCGTGAGAGCCTTCGCAAAAGCCACCAAATCATTTGCAGCTGTCGCTTCCCCTTCCCCAACCAGTCCAGACGCACCGGACGTGGAAAAGTCCGCTTGGCTGTTCGCATAATTCTGAGCCAAATAGGACTGGGCGGACATCGAGGTGGCCTCAAAGAAATCGGAAGCCATCAATTCTCGGCGTTCCAAAGGCTCAAACTGAATCCGACGCATCTCTCGCGCTTCCGAGCCTTGCACCTCCACACGCATCGCGTCGCGAACCAACGACTTCAACACCGATCGGACACGATATCCCATCCTAGAAGCTCCATTGCCAGATTGAGCGGGAGTTTGCGAGGTGACAATGCGCGACTTGTGTGACTTCATTTTGCGTTTCCTGACGTAAAATAAACTTTCCTGATCCCGACCGACTTTTGGAATGACGTTAGCTACTTGAGCGAAACTCGTTCCAAACCGACTCTTACCCGATTTCTCGTGCCAATTTTCCGACTTGCGATCCAACCGAAACCACCGGTTTTCCGACGTAAAACGCTACGATGAGCATTTTCTTTGGCGGTTCCACAAGGCCCAGTAGGCGCTTTCCCATAGCCCGACGTTCGGGAAAACCGGCAAAAGTTGCCATGGGAAAACGTACGCGCCTAGACTCTTTGGATGGTGTTTCGGCTGATCAGTTCCGAAAACCGCCCAAAAGCCCAGTTTTCTCCAAGGTGAACTTGGCAGAACCTCTAATGATTTGCATAATACGCATGTTGCGTACAGTTAGACAACATTCACGGAAGTGAAACGGTCGCAAGAATCCTTTGCGGTCGGTGTGGACAAATCAAGAACGGTTTTAGTGATTAACGGTTAACCATGGCTAAGAGCAAGAAAAAGAAAGAAACCACATTTCTCGTCTGCCAAGAGACAGGTGACATCAATTATGTGCTGTTGCGTCGTCCGGGTGCAGAGAAGCTTCAACTCAAAAAGTACAGCCCACGACTCCGTCGAGTGACACTGCACACAGAAAAGCGTAAGTAACGCTCCGTTACACCGCTTAGGGCATGAGAAATTGTCCTACGCTCAATCGGATATTTTAGCGCACGGGGTTCTTCCCTGTGCGTTTTTATTTCCAGTGACTCGTCCCTGCCACCCGGGCTTGTGCATCATGACCTTGTACTCAAGACCATGATGCTCAAGAGTATGATGCTCAAGGCTATTATGCTCAAGACTATGATGCTCAAGACTATCGTGCTCTTCATCGAAAGGACGCATCAGATTCCAAGCGTCCGCCGAGCCTCGACGACCCACAGAAGTAACTCAAAAGCTGATGCTTTGCGGCAAGCCGGTTGGATCGACTTGGGGAACGCTCTATTCTCCCGATATCCAAACGCCGAGGAAAAATAATAACCCGCCCAGCAAGATAGCCATGGGGAGCGTGAGAACCCAAGCGATAAGTATCTTGCGAACTGTCGATAGCTGAATTCCCGAGTTGTTAGCCCACATCGTCCCTGCGATCCCTGAGGATAACACCTGTGTAGTGCTAACCGGCGCGTGAAACACATCCGCTAAAGCTATGGTCACCGCCGCCACCGTCTCGGCTGCTGCCCCTTGGGCGTAAGTCAAATGGGTCTTGCCAATCTTCTCTGCAATCGTCACTACGATACGTTTGTAACCAATTGTCGTGCCGATCCCAAGTGCCAATGCCACACCGAGTACAACCCAGAAAGGAACATACTCAATCGAATGTTTGAGCGTCTTGCGATACCCCTCGAGCTCTTTAGTCACCTCCGCCGGTAACTTCGCTTTGTCAAACTCTTTCCCGAGTTGGTAGATCGACTGCCTTACCTGCCAACGATCCTCCGTAGGAACTTCCGCCAAGGTGGACTTACCCTGGAGGCTCTTTTCGATACTGTTCAAATGTTCGAGCAATTTGTCGTTGACAACGCCCTCCGATTTTACTTTCTCCTTCATCGCAACAGCAGCGTCGTGGACCTCTACTGCCAGTTCTGGGTGCCGTAGATCCATCGCGTAATAAGCGGGCAAGAAACCGATCAACGCTAATAGAACAAGCCCCATTCCCTTCTGCCCGTCATTCGAACCATGAGCCATACTTACACCGCCACAGGTTGCTATAAGCACCGCGCGAATCCATGAGGGAGGGTTATCACCTTCGCCAGGAGGATGATACAAATTTGGGTTTTTAAGAAATACTCGCATCGTCAATAGTAAGCCAGCAGCCGCAATAAACCCTATCAGAGGTGAAATCAATAAAGCTGTACCGACGTCCAAAGCCTTATTCCAATTGACCCCCATCAAGTTTCCCTGCGTCATCAGACTGTTTGCTAAGCCAACTCCAAGAATTGATCCAATCAACGTGTGCGAACTAGAGACAGGGAGTCCCATCCACCAGGTTCCAAGATTCCAAATAACCCCGGAGAGCAGAAGTGCGATCACCATCACAATAGCGCGGGAACTACTACCCTCGATCAGCAAGTCCACCGGTAGGAGATTGACGATGCTAAAGGCGACAGTAGTTCCTCCGAGCAGGACACCGAGGAAGTTCATAAAGCCCGAGTAGAACACGGCAGGGGTCGGCTTAAGCGTCTTGGTGTAGATCACCGTCGTCACAGCGTTCGCTGTATCGTGGAACCCGTTGATGAATTCAAATAGAAACGCCGTAAACAGCGCGAAAAAAAACAAGGCCTGCCCCATGAATCCTAGATTCGCAAAAGCATCCCAAAAAATTTGATTCATGGTTGTTTCCCTAAGCCATCTCCACGTGCGATTTAAAGTATCTCGCTCGCATCCTGTCAGTCAGAAATAGTGATCAGAATCCAAATAAACGGGAAGCCCTTACGTGACACTCCCAAGCGGATTCGCTTTAAACTTCTCGGTGATAAATCCTACAATCGAATTGTTTTGACGACTTTCTGGGAAACTTTACCATCCAATCCAAGGAAGAACAAAGCCCCGAATAGGTGGCTATGAGCCTTATTACTGATTCACCATATCCTGCAATTGCCGAACCGAAGTGTGCGTCAAAAATCGGCGAGTGATAAAATCCCCAAGGTGGTTGAGAGCTTGAGAAAATTCATCCAGTCGCTTTCGCAGGTGCTCCCGGCGACGCAAACCAGTCGCGTCGTCGATTGCAATCTCTTCCCCAATCGCATCTGGATCGAGCAATCGTAAAGCCCCACGACATTCCGACATTCGTTTGCGTTGCTCGATCAATTCTGTTTTGTCGCCAACATTCAGCGCATCGAGATGCTGAACGATCTGCATGAACTGAAAAGCTAATCCGCGCGGATTGGTTTGATCAACAACCAGTAGATCTAAGACCGGGCCCAATTCATAACTCATTAAATAGCGATATCGGTAAGTCATCGAACTGTCGCAAATCTCCAAGAGAGCCTCCAAGATTCTTCGAGAACCACTGCCAACACCCGATTGAGGAACCGGAACCAACAATGCATCCAAGAGTCGCAAAAGATTCTGCGCACGATCAATGCGCCGTCCAAGATCCAAAAAATGCCATCCGGGCCCGCGAGTCATACTCTCCGAAGCCAAACCAGCAAAAGCAGAAGACAACCCGATGATTTGATTGAGAATCAACAACGTATCACCAACCGTATTGCGAAGCGTTGCCCAGGGAATCAACACAGAGTAGTCCAACTTGGAAATGATCTGCCATGAATCAAAACTCAAACGATCACGTATGTTCTCCGCATTACGCAAAATTCCATCTATAGCCCCCGCAATCCCGTCAAAGCGATTGCGATCGACCAGAAAATCCGAAACCGCTTTACGCATTTGCTGTGTAGCAAGCGCGATGTCGATGTCTTGTTGGCCTAAACGACGGTTGATTTCCCCAACGCCTGAAACTACCACTTCCTGCAATCCCGAATCGCCTCGGCTAAAGTCTCTACCTACGGTACCCTCACTCCCATGAGCACTTGCCGCTTTCCTCGCATTTGCTTGCGAGTCAACCGCTTCAGTTGGCAAAAACGGCATTGTCTGCTGATCCGAAAGGGATCGTACTACCTGCCACTGCGCCGAGAGAACTTCGGGGCTCAAGTCGCTGGTGAGCTGCTGCATGCAATACCGAGCATGCCTTGCCATAAACTCCGCACGCTCTGCAAATCTCCCCAACCAAAACAAGTGCTCCGCAACTCGACTCGGTAAATCCATCGCCGAACGCTTTAATTCAACCGATTGTCGATTTCCGCTGAGCAACGTCGTCGGCTTTACCGGCCCATCGCTAAGAACCCAAACGTCCTTGCTCATCGATCCAGAAGCCAGACTCTCGTCTAGCTCTTTCGGATCCTTGCCCACCCGAGCAACACCGCCGGGCAAGACCTCGATCTTATCCCGATTCGCACATGCAAAAAACCGGAAAATCACAGGTCGTGCAACGATCGATTGATCAGCCCAAGTCGGAACGTAACTTAAACATGCACGCTCGCTCGCGACAAATGCCCAAGGCTGCTTTTCCATTCTCTCAAATAGCTGCTTGCGTTCGTTCGAAGCCAAGAGCGAACCGTCGATTTGATTCCCGGAATGTCTTACAAAAGAATCGCGAATCAACAAACGATCGATATTTTGTCGTACCCAATGAAACGAAGACTCATCTCCACACCACCACATAGGAGCATTCTCCAAAAGCAACGGCTCACCCAATAGGACCGGAGCAAGCTTCGGAAGGATTGCGGAAACCGCTGGACTTTCACACCACCCCGTGCCTAAGGCATTGGCAAGATGTACATTCCCCATCCGTTCTGCCAATGTTAATCCAGGTACTCCCTCACTGCTCGTTGGATCAATCTCGAGAGGATCACAACTGCGGTCAGCCATTCTTCGCAAAATCGAATCTACCCGAACTAGACCTCCAAGCGTCTTTAGATAGACGTTTCCACCTCGCACGGTTAGATCCGCTGTTTGAGTAAGGGTCAGTCCCAAGTATCTCGCGAGATACGCGTCTTCGAAGTACGTCGGACTCTGCACCCCAGGACTCAACAAGACGGTCCTGGATCCTCGCTCCTTTCCGCGTTCACGCACCAAAGCCTCCTGTAAACCACTGCGCAAACTCGAGAAGAAACCAGCCAAGCGATGAACTCGCATCGTCTGAAAACTGTCCGCATGAATACGAGAAATTGCTAAACGATTCTCGACCGCATGGCCACCACCACTCGGTCCTTGCGTTCGATCAGCCACAACCAACCATCGCCCACTCGCCGAACGGTAGGCTTGTACCGCATACAGACTTAG
Source organism: Pirellula sp. (assembly GCA_040373655.1). GTDB lineage: Bacteria > Planctomycetota > Planctomycetia > Pirellulales > Pirellulaceae > JBKCUI01. The sequence goes on from JBEICB010000086.1 coordinate 10,155, forward strand.
CATCCGATCGGGTTGCACCACCATGTTCCGCGCCGCACGCAGGTAACCAGGAGCATCAAAAACCAAACTTGCTGGCAAATGCCCATCTTTCAAAAGCCGCTGAGGCCCGTACACGTCGCGAAGCAACAAATCGATCAATCGAAAGCGTTGCCGAATTCCATCCGACAAAGTCTGAAAATCTTGAGAGCCAATAACTACAGGGATAGGATCGAGTTCCCAAGATTGTGGCGCCCCCGCCTTAATCCGTTGCCCTGTCGATGCGGGCGGATGATCCATCAATGCCTGCTTGGCGACACGCCACCCAGAGAGCCCATCGCTTCCGACAAATGCTTGTTCGAAAAGTGGCAGATATTCCTTACGTACCCCCCACCGTGATCCAGCCCCGGCTACCCCCACTGCAACTTCCCGGTGAACCGATACATCCCCCCCGCCAAAACTTCGAAGTTCATCGAAATGCCCCTGCGGAGGCCGGTAAGTCTGCAAGCCTGCCAGTGGCGAATTCTCGGTCCCATACCTCAGAGATCCTTCGCTGCAATCACTCGATGAGCCTCGGGTCGCATCCTTGCTGGGGTCGTTGGACATAAATCGAATGGCCGGGAAGGGGAAAGTTGAGCATGTCCAACCAATACGGACTCCTCCAGAATAATCCGCATTGTAGCACAGGGATTCTCGACCGAAGTTCCGCTGGGTACTTGATTTCAGACTCAATGTCTAAGAGATTAAGCACCTTTAGTGGTGCAGTAGCACCGGTGCTAGCAGGATTGTTGGGGAGTAGAAACCATTATGAGTTCGGCAAAAAGCGGGGGAGATCAAGCCCCAAACGGTCAAGGCTCGGCGGTCTCGTCAGGCTCGGGTAGCGGAACAATTCGATGGAAACTGTTCCTCATGATGGTCCTGCAGTTTTTCATTTGGGGGGCTTGGCTTCCCCTGATCTTCGCGTATCTGCCCGGTATCGGTTTTAACGCTTGGCAATCCTCATTGATTCTCAACGCCTTTCCCGTTGCTGCAATCATCGGCATGTTCTTTAGCAACCAATGGGCGGACCGAAACTTCTCCGCCGAAAAATTCCTCGCTTTCAGTCACCTTGTCGGTGGCTTGGCAATCATGGGATGCGGTTTTACGAAATCCTTCTGGCCATTCTTCCTCTTGATGCTCGTTCACTGCTTGCTGTATGTACCAACCATCTCCATCACCAATTCAATCGCTTTCGCCAATATGCGAGACCCGGCGAAAGAGTTCGGTTTGGTTCGCATGGGTGGAACCATCGGCTGGATCCTCGCTGCTTGGCCCTTCACCTTCATCTTTGTTGACTGGGCAAAAGTAGAAGCTGCCAAACCAGACGGGTTCGTCGCTTGGTTAGGTACCGTTCTCGGTAGCGGTCTTACAGGTGAACCATTGATGGCTGCTACCAAATGGACCTTTATCGTCGCTGGTATCGCTTCGCTACTCCTCGCCGCATTCAGCTTGTTATTGCCTCATACACCCGCAAAACAACCTACCGGAAAGGAAGAGAGCTTCGCTTGGATCGAAGCTGTGAAATTGCTCAAACACCCATTCGTTTTAGTTCTTTGGCTCGTGACCTTCATCGACGCATTCGTTCACAATTGCTACTTCAATTGGACCGGGCAGTTCCTACAAGCCTCCAAAGAAGCGGGCGGAGTCGGAATTGCCGGCAACTGGGTGATGCCCGTGATGAGCGTAGGGCAAATCGCAGAAATCCTCACCATGTTCTTCCTAGGGATCACTCTGAAAAATCTGGGCTGGCGTTGGACCATGATCGTCGGAATCCTAGGGCATGCCCTGAGATTCCTCGTATACGCTTTGTTCCCAGAAAACCAAAACTTGATCATCATCGTTCAAATCCTCCACGGGATCTGCTATGCGTTTTTCTTCGCAACGGTGTACATCTTTGTCGATGCTTACTTCCCGAAGGATGTCCGAAGCAGTGCTCAAGGTCTGTTTAATGTCATGATCTTGGGGGTCGGCGCACTGGTCGCCAACTCGGTCTGTCCATGGTTGATGGAAAACGTATTCACGTCGAAATCGATGGTCGAAGGCGTGGAGACAAAGATTGTCGATTACAAGAGCATGTTCTTGTTCCCAACGGCGGTCGCAACCCTAGCGGCGATCGCTTTGGCGGTATTCTTCCATCCCCCCAAACAGCTCGATGCAAACCTCGACGGTGCCTCCGCACCGGCACACTAAGCACACCCCACCCGTTGTTCGCCGGCCTGCCCCCCGGCGAACAGGGTAAGCGGGCTTAATCCCACCGTGCAGGTACCTAGCGGAATAAGCGGTTTTTGTGGTACACTCTCGCACGGTTTTGCGACTCGAACGGCGCGTCGTCTTCGTTTCACCCACAGTAAGCGACTTATTCTCAGAGCCTATGCCTCCCTGGGTAAAACTCTGAGCCGCTCCGGTTGCTCCTTATCATCCTACGACAATTACGGTTGCATCTATGTCTTCACTCGATCAGTACAGTTTGTGTCCTTGCGGTAACGGTAAGAAAATCAAGTTTTGCAAGTGCAGCGAACACCTCGCCGAGATGCAAGAAGTCCACCGAATGATCATCGGGGAACAAAATGTCGCCGCGCTCGACCGCATCAACGCCCTTCTCAAAACGTTGCCATCGGAACCTTGGCTCCTGGCGATGAAATGCGAAATCTTGCTGCAACTGCGTGAACTCGAACCGCTCGAAGAAACTTCGGCCAAATTCATCCGCTTGCAGCCCGATAACCCGCTCGCAAAACTCTATCGCTCCTTGGTCGCAGTCATCCGTGGAAATACCGAAGATGCTTCGACCCTGCTTTTGCAAGCCATCGCAGACTCCGGAGAGAATATCCATCCGATGACCTTGACGGTATCGATGAATCTTCTGGAATCGCTCGCGCAGCGCCGCAAGTTCCTACCAGCATTGCTCCTCTGCGAAATGCTGCTCGATATGGACGAGCAAACCCAACAAGTGGCCATGCAAGCCTACGAATCGTTAGTCACTTCAGGCCAAGAAGGAACACTGCAACGCGAGTCCTTGCCCTCCGCCGTCGATTACGAAAACACCCCCCATGCGGAACGCTTGGCAGAAGCCGAAGCGCTCGTCGCCGCTTACCGAATCACCGGTGCGAAAACCAAACTGGAGTCGATGCTCCGTGAATTCGGCCCCCAACCGTCCATCCTCCAAACATTGCTCCATTGCCAGCTGATCCTTACCGACGAAGAATCTGCCGCCGCAACTTGCACCAAACTAGCCGCCTGCGCCGCACTTCCAGAAGCCCAAAAAATCTTCTACCAAGCTCTCGCGTACGAACTGAATCCTGTAGGCACCGGTGCTTCGATCCGCGAAGAACTAGTCTGCTATTCGGTCGAAGATCCCGAGATTGAATCCAAATTGGCCGCCAGCAAATTGATCTTGGCAGTCCCCTCGGATCAACTCCGCCCAGTCCTCGATGCATTGCTCCAAGAAGAAGTACCACCAAAGTCCACCTACCTGCTGCACGAACGTCTTACCGACTCGCTCGTTTCGGACTTAGAAGCCAGTCGCCATGGAACCTGGATGGCCTTCTATGGAAAACAAACCGATAAACCGGCCCGAGTGATTCTGCTAGAAGCTAAAGACGGATACCGTGCGAACCTCGTCTCGGCCTTCAAAACCGAAATCGGCTTGAATAGCGTGAAACGGGAATTGGTCGAAGGACTTCCATCGCCGTTCTACGTTCGATCCAACAATCACCTTGTCGTTCAACAAGCCATTCCGCCTGAACGACGAGATGTCTTCCAAGACATGGCAAAACAGATGATTCTCGACGATGTGCTCGGTGTGCAACTCGATTGCCTCGGCGGTAAATCGATGCTCGAATGCGCTGGCACCTCAGAAAACCGACTTGCCCTCCAAGGCCTCTTGTTGACTTGGCAAGCCCGCAATTCCACAGGGCTGACCGACGCTGATTTCAAGAGCTTGCACAAGCGATTACAAGTATCTGTACCGAAGTTGTCCGCGGAGACGGACGTGTTTGATACCGTCGGCGGTGCTGCCTATTATTGGACCGATCTTGAGAAGATCGACCCACAAAGCCTGATTCAACTGATGCAGTCCTCGCTGACCCGTGGAGCAACTTCGATGTTCTCCGAACTGGTCTCAAAAGCCGAATCAGTTCAGTGGCCAGATGAGCTAAAGAACTCTGCGGAATACACCACGCTCAACATCAAACTGCGCACCGTTTCCAACCCAGAAGAAGCAGAGAAAATCCTTGCAAGAATTATTGATGGTGGTAAGAAACTTCAGGTGCCCATCGGAAATGCTGTGCTCGAACGCTTTGAGATTCTTTCAATGCTCGGCCGCCAAGGTGAAGCTCGCCAATTCCTCGAATCCTCATTGAGAGAAAACCCCAACGATCCTGCACTCCTGCGATTCGTTCAAGCTGCGATGATGCAACAGCGTCAAATGGCTGCAAGGGCAGGGGGGATGCCTGGCGGAATGCCAGGGGCCGGCGGAGTGATCTCCGATGCCGGCGGCGGCCGAACCGATCCGTCCAGCGGTCTCTGGACGCCAGATTCTGGTAACTCCGGACCCTCGGATTCCGCCGGCGGTTCGAAATTGTGGGTGCCAGATTAATACCAGTCCGGGGCCTGAAAGGGTGCAAATATGCAAACCAACGAACTGACACGCGATAGCGGTTACCTGGAATATACCAAAGCCTCAAACCCATTGGCTTCTGGAGCAATTCCCCCAATTCCTATCGTGCAGTTTCCCGCAACCCTCCACGCTTCCGGCCCCTCGCAAATCATCCCACTCGATCTGAGCGACCGACTCGGGTGCCCCGCACCCGCGTCTAGCGCAAGCTTGCTCGCGAATTTCGTACGCGTTCAAGCTGGCGATCATTTGGCCACACCGAATCGGGCAACCTCGCACCTTTTTTACGTCTTGCGAGGTTCCGGCATCATGCGATTCGGCGAACTAGATATCCCGTACCGCACCGGGGACCTAGTAACTCTTCCTTGCGGCCAAGATATCATCCACTCCGCAAATGAAGATACGGTTTACTACTGGGTCAATGACGAACCGCTCATGCGGTACCTAGGGGTTACCCCTTCGAATCCTCAATTCGCCCCAACACTCTACGACAGAGACGCTTCGCGCGCCGCCCTCGAAGAAGCCGCAGCGGATCCACTCGCAGGACAACGAAGTCGAATCAGCGTCCTGCTGACCAACAACCACTTCCCGCAAACTTTGACCATCACCCATGTCCTCTGGGCAATGCTGGGAATACTTCCAGTAGGTGCTAACCAACTCCCACATGCACACAAATCGGTCGCTCTGGATCTAATCCTTGATTGCCATCCCGGTTGCTACACCATGGTTAGCGAGAAAGCAGATGCCGAAGGAAACTTAATCGATCCCATTAAAGTTCCTTGGGAAAGCGGCGGAGCATTCGTCACGCCGCCCGGCTGGTGGCATTCTCACCACAACGAATCTGGCAAGCCGGCCTTCTTAATGCCTATCCAAGACGCAGGACTGCAAACGTACCTACGAACGCTAGATATTCAGTTCCATCGCAAAAACGTGACGTAAAATCCAATAAGTAGCGGGCTCTTTGAAAGCAATCGAACCGCTTAGGGATACTTGCCCTCGGCGATCTCTTGTTCCCATTGCTTCATCAACGGCCAATCGATTGCACAAGTGCCAAAGTCCGACAGGTGCAAGTATCCTTGCAATCGTGAAATTACTTGATCGAGCATCTTCGGATCACGCCGGAAGTAGGGGCCGTGACTAGGTAGCAACCATTCGACATCCGAATCGCGAATGCGTTCTAATGAACGAATAAACGACGGTATGTCGCTTCCATGATGAGCATCGATTGCACCAACTCCACCATCTCGATAGATATTATCACCGCTGAACAACAGATTGCCCATCCGGAAGGCCAACTGGCTGTCGGCATGCCCAGGGGTACTCCAAACCTCGAGTTCTAAATCTCCGATCCTGAGCTTATCCGATTCGCTAACGCGGTGCTCCACGATCACCTTTGGCATAGGTTCCGATATCCCCTGAGCATCGATTTCCGCAAAGGTCTGCAGTCGGTTCCCAGCTTCCAACAGATCCGCCGCACGTGGATGTGCCGTTACGCTCGTCTTAAGGATTGTCTTCGCCTTGGCCAAACCCTGGCAATGATCGACGTCTGCGTGTGTCGCTAAAAGGGTCTTACAACGCGAAAGTGGAAAATCCAAATCTCGGATCAAATCGACAATCTCGTCCACCGAGTCCTCGTAGCCGATATCTATTAGTATCCACTCGTCTCCATGATATACGAGGTATACATTGCATCCGATCAAGTGCCCGGCTTGGATGTTCAGTTCGATGACGTTTGGGAATATCGGTTTGCGGGTAATCATGGTTTCTCAAGAAAAGTGGATTCGAGTCGAGTGCTAACGTACCAAACCGAAGGTAAGTTCTCAAGGACAACGGGCAGTTTCCAGCCCATGCCTATTTGCCGGATTTCTAAATTGCTCGACTCACTTGCCACTGCCGCCGGACTTCGAACATCAACAATGCCCCGCTAACCGACGCGTTGAGCGAATCGATCGTCCCTAGCATGGGAATGTGGATCGCTTGAATTTCCGCTCCATCCCATCGATTTTGCAACCCTTCGGCTTCATTCCCAATGACCAACGCCGTTCGGGCAGGATACGCTACCTGTGTGTACGATTCTCCACGATCTGCTCGGGCCGAAAAACAATGGATATTGCGGTCGCTTAACCAAGCCTCGATCTCCACCGCCGAAGCAATCGCCAGGGGAACCGTGAAGATCGCGCCGAGACTCGCGCGGATCGCGTTAGGGTTCCAAGTTTCACTGATCGGATCGCTAAGTAACACAGCCCTGACGCCAGCGGCGTCCGCCGTTCGCAACGCTGCTCCAAGATTGCCGGGCTTCTCCATCCGGTCAAGCACAAGAAACAACTCGCCCGCCGATTGATTTCGAACCGGAGCCTCAGAGGCAACACTCTCTGAGCTTGGAATTCCTAACCGCTTTTCAAGAGCAACAAGGGTGCTCTCCGGCGGAATCGCAACGGCGATGGCATCTAGTCGGCGGTCGCCATATTGAATCCGATCCATCGGAACATCCGCTAGACGCAAACGACGAGTCTGGGGCGGCAACGACTGCACGAACAACGCTAGATTTTGGTTCTGGATCAGCTCAGAATCCCGCACAAACACTTCGCAGATTTCTACGCCACTTGAGATTGCTCGGGAGATCAAATCAGTACCGTCAATGAGAATCTTGCGCTCGAGACGACGGTTTTTTGCATCGCGTAACCCAAGTGCGAATTTAACGCGTGGATTGCTTGGGCTAGATATCAGATCGTAAGACACCCGAATCTCGCGATCCGTTCGAATCGCGCTCCTGATCACTTCGACGGAGCGTTAAGACCATTTAGATCGCAGGCGGTGAAGGAAAAGCCACCCCGCGAGCACTTCAAGTCTGCTTTCCACACTTTAGCTATACAACAATTTAGCTACCCAACATGCAGTGGCCACTCGGGGAGTCGAACCCCGACGCCTCTCGGCACAAGATCCTAAGTCTTGCGTGTCTGCCAATTTCACCAAGTGGCCATCTCAACGGAAACGTAGTGTAACGAGAAAGACGCATATTGTCGACGGAGGGTTCGGCGTTGTTGAATGGTTCGCCTAAAATCGAGGTTGGAACCACGAATCCCAAACCCCGTTCGAACCGAACTAACGGGGCGTGGGCTTGACCCACTGTGCGTTCGGATCGATCGGCGTTGCATCTCCAAGCGTCCCTGAAGAGGGCATTGGAACCCCAGGGGAGGCGTAACCACCCGTTCCCGGAATCCCTGCTGGATCGGGTGCAAAATTCCCCCCAGCGGCAGGCGATGTTGGTGGTACGATCACCGGAGGAAATGGCAAAGGATCTTGGAGAGCCGACTGAATGGTCCCCGAAGCTTGCACAACTCCTTCCCCAATTCGGTCCAATCTAGCCCCGGCTTGCTGAACGCTTCGATTGATCGAGTCGGTGGACTTGGCAACCGCCGTCCTCGCATTATCCGTAGATGCCTTCAGTTGATTCTGGGCTTGAACAACCGGATCGAACAACGAATTTGGCACTGATGCCTGAGGATTGCTTCCTGCTGGTAATCGCGACTGTGGCGAACCCATACCGGCCGGAGAAACCGCTCCGGCGGGCCCACCGTATGGAGCCGATGGCAAAACCGACGGCGCGTTCGGCGGTGGCACACGGCTCGCAGAACCCCATGGAGTGTTTGCTAGCGGATTGGTTTGACAACCGCCGAAGGTTGCGGAAAGCGCACAGGCGGACAATAAAAACGCACGATGTTGGATTGATACGAGGCGGGCCATGGCCTTGGGATCCTTTGCAACTGAGATTGCCGTTCCTGCGCTCCGGCGGCGCAGTGGGCCACAGAAGCCCTCTGCGGCGGAGGATAAACGAGCCGAATCGTTCGTTGCAATAGGAAACTAACGTATGGTGATACAGTTCTGCAGCGGCTTGAGTACATGTTCGATGACGTATGTGTCCATCAGCTCATGCATCAGCTTTTCCAACCTTGCCAGTTCCTCGACAAAAGACTCATCAGGAGCAAGGGAGTCGAACCGGCGAACTGTCACGTAAACGCTTAGTAGTTCCTCAGAAAATTCCGGGCCCTTGGATTGCAAAGAGCCATTCCTCGGCTCGAAATTAATCCTAGCGTGAGTCCGCAATTCCTCGTCGAGAGAAATTTGCACGACCGGTTCATAGCACATCAGTTGCGATCCTGGACGCTGAGAAAGTGGCTCCAAGGCAGCAGGAAGCCCAAGTGCATCGCAAAGCAATTGGTTGTGGTTACCTCGATAAGTGAAATCGAACCCGTACATCAAACTGAGAGCTTCGCAGTCAAGACGGCTAACCGTTAGCATATAGGGAGCCATGTCCAATACCTCACGGTGCTGCTCCATCGCCTCCTCCAGCGCACCAGGATTGACCACCCCGCTACTGACTCGCTTGGCCTCTACCGCCACCCAGCGATAAGCGCCTTGTTCCTTCTCTTCCTCAAGAATGAATTCCCCACGCTCGCGCTGATAGAAATGAGTTAACTTGGGAAACCGCCGCTGAAGCTGCTCAAAGTAGTGCAAGATCGACTCGCGTCCCGAAGGAAGATCCATCTCGGTTTGCAAGGTGACGTTCGAATAAAAATCGTCGCTCAGAGAGCCATATGGATGCATAGCGTAGCTGTCTTTCGAAGGATTCCACCCAATTGAGGTTTTCCAAACCCCATCGGTTCGATGAATTATAGCCGAAAAACCACTTGTTTTCTACGCCTTCGCTCGGATCGACTCGCTACCCAAAGCCGATCGTACCGACAAATCCAAGACCAAGGAATCGGTAGCTACTTGCAATAGTCTAGTGGCCGTTGCTCCAAAATAGTCTTTATACATTCCTCCCAGTTCCCCTCTCGAAACCAACTCGCCAATTTCAACGAGTCCCAAGGGATTCCGATCATCCGCCAAAGGATTCAGATGGCTGAGTATCAACCGCTCGATGCCGTTTGCGGAGGCGGCTTTCAAGACAGCCGAAGTCCAACTGTGCCCAGTATGCACCGCCATCTCTCGATCGCGCGGTTCGTCTGTGAAATTGCATTCATGAATTAGCCAATCGACACCTTGAATGTGCTTCCAATAAGCTGCGTCGACGGCGCAAGTTGTATCGGTTACGTAGCCTATCGAGTAATCAGGGAAGTCTAATCGAAAACCGACCGCGCCTCCGGGATGCTCTACCTCAAACCAAGTGCACTCAGCTTCACCTAAAGGAAACCTATATCCGAGTTGTTCAAGCGGATGAAAGACGAACGGCGGAATAACGGGAAACAAATCCGGATGAAACAAGTGTCGCTCAATCGCATCGAGCTTTTTCTGCTGGGCATAAAGATGAACGGTTTGCAAAGGTGTATGTGGGGCAATCAGATCCCAGAAATACGTCAGCCCCATCACATGATCCAAATGGGTATGCGAAAGCAGGATCGAGAGACTGGGAGCAGTAAGCAATTCCCGCAATCGAAAAACCGGGGTTCCAGCATCGAACAAAATGGAAGGCTTATCGAGAAAAAAACAAGAGGTGTGCCGAGTCTCGCTAGGGTGGTAGCCGGCTGTGCCCAAACAGTGCAGCTTCGTCATCGTTCCCAAGTCTCTGAGTCTTTCCGCTCGTTTTGCACAAGCACTGCACGGCTAAGGTAATCGCAACGGTAACCCGGACCGTTCCCTATTTTGAAGGAACCGAGGTATAATGCTAGCGATCTGGAGACATTTTTGGGAAATCCGTCCCAATGCATGTCAATTCTCGGGGACAAAAGCCCCGGGGCCGATGCTTTCCGAGCCCGCTTCGCGCAAGCGGGACGTATTCATCC